>NYTQ01000011.1 GCA_002683585.1 Cryomorphaceae bacterium | reverse complement strand
TGCAGTAACCGCAATACTTAAAGGTGTTGCAAGGCTGGAAGTTGAATGACCAATTAAAACATTTCCATTTATATCCAGGCGCATCCTCTCTGCACCATTTGCTTCATCTTTAAATGCAAGAGCGTTATCTGTACCAACCGCTAATGAGTATGTTGCGTTACCAGGGTTATTTAGTACAAATTTAGCATTAGTATCATTCGTTACTTGAAAGTTTGCATCTGATACATAGGGGCTTGTAGCGCCAACCAACAGCCTGCCCGAGCTGTCGATTCTGAGTCGCTCGGTGTCATTATTTGTATAGGCAATAATGCTGCCGTTTGTACTGGCTGCATGAATACCAATATCATTAATTTCACTACCAGTAGGATTAGAACTAATTCGTGTATTAGCGGTAGCAGTTGTGCTGTTGTAAAGAGAAAGTACACCACCAGTTGTTCCATTAGCGACAGCTAAAACTTGCCTGCTTCCAAAAGCAACTGCATTTGTCGTGCCAACCAACAGCCGACCACTTGAATCGACTCGTAAGCGCTCAGCACCGTTAATGCCAAATTTCATTACATCATCATCATTGTCATAGTAGATATATCCAGCATCGTCATTATCTGAACTGCCAAATTCAAGTCTGGATTCTGAAGTAGTTCCAGATTGAATGGTTAGAAGCCCAACGCCGCCTGAATTAATTTTGACAATTTGTGCCGAAGTGCCAGAGCCATCGTGAATTTCTAATTTCCTGGTAGGCGACGATGTTCCAATCCCAACATTTCCCGAGCTGTCTAACGTAATTCTGGCAGTGCTTCCGTCTCTTATCTGTAACTTGTCAGAGTCACTGTCATCAATCAACAAATTGTAAGTTTTAGTTGGAGACGCAATTGTTCCTCCAACTGACAAACTTAACGTTGGATCAGATGAAGCTCGATAAATGCCAATATCTCTTTCAACAGAAAGCCTGTGCTGAGGCGACGTCGTGCCCACGCCCATATTTCCCGAGCTGTCAATGACCAACGCATCAGCTGGAGCACTGGTATTAATATTTAAACCTTCAACGAGTTGAGCTTTAGTTTGACTCATTACAACGATTACCGCGCCCTAGATATATCTATTTTAGAGGAGTACACCGTCAAACACGATTGAAACAAAAATCAACGTGCCAAACTGAGAAACATAGACTACTGTTGATTCGCTCCCTCGTAGCACCATGAAATCACCCAAGCCTCAAATTAGTAAAGGGGCACTTGACAAATTCGGCTACCTCGAGCTTGTCGAGTTGCACAACGATCTTGAAGAATGGATAGACGTCTGGGAGAGCAGACTCGAGCAGCTTCAGGAAGAAATCATAAAGCGCCTCGATGACCGCTTCAATAAAAAATGAACACCATCATGCAAAGTAAGTGGGACACTCGTTTTCTGCAGCTTGCCCACGAGGTCGCAAAATGGAGTAAGGACCCCAGCACGAAAGTCGGCTGCGTACTTGTCAAAGACAAGAAGGTGGTCAGCTTGGGATACAACGGCCTTCCTATGGGCGTCGAGGATACTCTCGAACGTCTGACAGACCGTGACCTTAAGTACGAAATGACAGTCCACGCAGAGATCAATGCTGTTACAACTGCTGCATTACACGGTGTCAGCACTAACGGCGCTACTGCGTACGTCACTTTCCATCCATGCAGTCGCTGTGCTGCTGTACTTATCAATGCTGGTATTTCAACCGTCGTTGTTTCAGCTCACACCATAAACTGCGATCGGTGGCTCGATAGCTTCCAACTTGCCGCACAACTACTTAATGAGGCCGGAATCGGTCACGAAATTGTAGACCCTGAAATCTAATGAATCTCATCACTGCAACTGCAACGTTCATCGGACCTGCTCAAACTGAGAGCGGTGTCCGTTGTATGCACCTCGAAATCCAAAACCAAGGGGCCAAGGCATTGCCGGTCCCGGTATATCTCATCCCAACCAGGGCTGCTGGTGACACCTTTGTCATTGATGCCTATGAACACGGAACCACCCTGCTGTTCACGGGTCGGATGTATCCAAGCAAAAGCGATCACAAAATGTACATCGCTCCCACGACACCACTTCAAACTGTCCAAGCCAACACCTTGTTAAACCAAGTGCAGGTTGCTGGAGGCATCGGCTTCATCGCTGAGCAGCGTCGCGAAGATCTTTTCAGTTGCGGAATGCTTTGCAAGGCTCCAGCGCAGAAGCTGGTGGATTTTACCTGGGATGACAGCGTCCCACTTCGGTTAGATGCATGGGGTGACGATGCAGTTCGCTTCCGCAAGTTCATCTTCAAGGGCCGGCAAATGGCCATCGGTGGTCGCCTGAAGTACGAATCTTGGCAAGGTAAAGATGGTGAACCCCGGACGGCTTACAAGGTTCAAATTCGAGGTGGTCAATACACTTTCTTCGGTAAGAACGCTCCTGAGAAAGCAGCTGCGAAGGTTGAACCCCCAGTTCACTCTGCGCAAGAGACCGTACTCCCCCAACCGGTCCCTAAGGGTGATGAAATTCCATTTTGATTTTATGGCGCCGAATCGAAGGCGACGCTAGTTTCATATCACGAGGGGGAGCTCTGGGTAACCAGGGCTTTTTCTCTGCACCTACCGTTGAACCTTATGTCAGTCCTTGACCGCTACCTGAACACTGAAAAGTATCAGGGTGTGATGCGTGAGCTAGCCATCGCACAAATCCTGAACGAAAAGACCAAGCCAGGTCTTTTTATCAAACAGAACGCCCTTGACCGTTGTGGTTTCACAGGCGTAGCTGAAGACTTTCCGAATGCGGAAGCCGACTACGAGCATGTCTTTAACACCGGAGACACCGAAAAGGGCATGTTCTTCAAAACCCCAAGGATGTTGATCATCCACGGTGGCAACCCGAAGGACACCACCTTCATCGAAAACTCCAAAAACAAAGGGGAGATCGTAGGGATTTACCCGCAGGACAACTTCCTGTATGACGATTGGGAGGAGAAAAATCCTGGTCAGCCATGCCCTTACAAGCGTCGCCGCTTGATCCTGATGTACCTCGTGAACGAGGAAGGTGTCGCTGCACACAAAAAACCGTTGATCCTTTCACTGCACGGCGGCGCGTCTCGTGAGTTCGTCACTGCATATGGACGTTTCCTTGAGCAGCTCGAGGGTGCTTTCAGTGACAAGTACAAACTGAAGAGCGCCACAGGATTCGATCCCAAACAAGCTGCTGCTGCCATCTTCACTCCCACCTTCGGGACTGTGATGTACGGCGAGAAGCAGAAGTCTGCAATTGCAGTACCCAAAACCTGGAAAGAACCCACCGCTAAAAACCTTGAGGATTTCTTCCCAGTGAAAGGGGACGACATCGATTACATCGAGGACGTGCACCAAACTGTGACCATGGAGGTCTACTGCGCAAAATTCTTTAAGCAGTGCGAGAAGGAGATTGGTATCAATGCCATCGCGCCTGGTGTTGACTTAAGCAACCTCACACTTCCTGTGCCCGAAGGGTCCGGTGGCATTCGTGCCATGCTGTCTGCTAGAGACGAGACCGGAGCCATTGAAGGTGGGCTGAAGTAAAGTTTATTTGGAATCTTTAACAGATTCTCTTACATACTGTGCGGGGACTTTGGTATGTCCCCGTCAACAAATGTGGTCAAAAACTTGAAGTGCAGGCTGTCTTTAAGGCAGGCTAGAGCGGGGGTTAACACCCTCGTTTTTTTTGGCTTGACTTGGATTTTGACGTACTACTTTGTGTATTCAGTTGGTCTCATCATTAAGAAATCCTTGTAATGCCATTGTTTCGTATTGGACGAGACGCTTACATAAACCACGAATTGCAGCTTGTCTTGCAGTAGCAATTTGCACAAGCTTTTTTGCAGCCTCACGTAACTCATCTACGTTTGTTGCTGCATCAATCTCTTTGTTTATACGCGCTTCTAAGAACTCATCTTCCATAGTTTTTGAAATATCTAACTCCTCTAACGGGATTTCGATGATCGCAAACTCTTCAGACATTTAGTTTTTTTACATAATGCTTATTCTAACAATGGGTGCAATATGTAAAGTACAAGAGTCTATATTATCTTTATAAAATTTTTCCTATTGACAGACAGCAGGTGGTGACTATCATCTGAATATCTTTTTTAACCCCATGGCAGCTCGGAAGTCGTTCAACAACAGTCAAACGATCGAAGCGACTCCTAAGAAAACGTCGATCGGTCATGGGCGTCGCAAGCGTGGCTCTTTCAAAGTCCGGGGACAAAAGCCTTATCGCGGTCAAGGGAAGTGACCCCAAAAGACTGCTTCACACCTCTGAAGGCAAAAGCGGTCGAGGTTCCTGCTTACATCAAATGGTTGATCAATGAAAAGCCAGCTTGGCAAGAACATTTTTCTTTCCAAGCCTTTCCGATCCCGCTGGAATTCATTGACATTGAGCCTGCTCTCAAGGAATTAGATCAAGTCTGGCGGATTAGTCGGTTGGGGCTGCTCCGTATAGAGCGTATGACAGTCTACGACTGGCATGTGGATCAAGAGCGCGAGTCCTGTGTCAACCTCCTTTACAGCCTCGATAACAACAGTCACACACTATTCGGAACTCAACGAGATCAACTCAACAAAGACGTCATTGAGCTTAAGTATGAACCAGATACTTTTTATTTGTTTAATAATCAGGTAGAACACACTGTCATCAACCTTGACGGTCCACGCTATCTTTTCTCTCTTTATTTTGAAAAAGAGAAAAACTACCACTCCCTCAAAAAATTGATCCATGGCTGATCCAAAAAGTTACCAAGAAATCCTGCAAGAGCAGAAAATGATCGAGGAGCTGCTTGACCTTCCTAATACCGATGACGAGGAAAAGCAGGAACTAGTCATGCTTTGGCGTGACTTAAAAAGCCGTGAAGCTTACAAGTTTGACGCGATCATCGGCGTGATCAAAGAATGCGACAACTGCATTCATCAGTTTACTAAGGAGATGGATGAGCTTCGAGGTACTGTCGACTACTGGAAATCGAAGCGTCAAAATGTTATCAACATCATTAAGGCAGCCTATGAGACTCAATTAATAAGTGCGAAACCTACTGGCCTTAAGTATCAAGCAACTATTAAAAATGTTCTGCCAAAAGTTAAGGACAATTTTGATAAGTGGAGTGAAGCTGAACGACAAAAATTTGGTATTAAAAAAACAATCGTTGTGGAAACGATTCGCGACGGTGACGTAATTAAAAAGCGAGAAGACATCTATGCAGATAAAGAAGAGTTGCGTCAAGTACTAATGGATAACCCTTCAGTGGCCCCAAATGAAGCACAGCTTGTCAGGAGAGTCTCGCTTTCATACGGCTATCGTAAACGTTTACAAAAAGGCGTGTGATGCCTCTTGACCTGACCGAAATAACCGATAATCTACGACTGTCGCGCATCGGGTCAGTTGCCGTACCTACACTGCACAAAACTTTCAGCAGACACCTACGAGGCCAGGATTAAGGATGAGTATGACTTCGACAAAGACTTCGAAAAAAAATGGAGCTTCATCCTCGACATCGAAGGAAAGTTCGACATTCCTGAAGACCTTCTTGGACAACTTGGTTGGAAAGATAATGATTTACTGGAGTGGTTCGAAACTAGGTCTGAAGAATTTCTTTTAGTTAAAATTGTAAAGTAATGAATAAAAACAAACGTCAGTCTTACCTCGACATGATCGAGGCAGCGGCTAAAACACAACAAAAAGAACTCTCTTGGGTCAGTAACCTTTACCATAAAAGGCTGATTGAACTTGAGAAACAAGTAAGTAACTATGACCAATGGGTACAATCTCGAGATGAACACGCTTGAGGATGGCAGAGTGCGCGTTTGTCTGAGAGAAGACGGCTTTAGCGCATGCGCAATAGTCAGCTCGATGCATCTCGCCCCTGACAAAGGGCGGCAGCTCCGTGCATCTATTCAGAAGCAAGCACTTAATGCAATGTTTGAGTGATTCAGGATTAGGGTAATTAAGCTTGTACCGTTGTTGCACCCTCAATAATGAGGCAAGCTAAAAAATTCAAGTATCGCGGCGAAAAGTCGGAGATCCTTGACTCAATAATCCACGAAGGATATGAGATCAAGAGTCTTAAACATGGGAACACCGGCCACATTCTCTATAAATTTCCAAGCAAAATGCATGCTTGGGAAATGTGTTGGACAATGGATCTACAGACAGCAAAGTCTGGAGTCACAAAGTACCTTGCAAAGCACAAAGACGCTACCAGTGAAGAGAGTAAGAGTCCCGTAGAATCAAACCTAGATAAAATTAGGCAGTAAAAGTGGTGCGTCCGGTAATGACTGACCTTATGGATGACTTAGCAATGGGCATCCATGAGTATCTCCTGGAGATCGCAACTAATTATGGTGGGTCGTACTTTGTATTGATCCCTGTTACTGAAGTGGTCAAAAAGTTTGGTCGTAACCACCGCACCATTCAACGCCGCATTCAAGCCCTTAAAGATGAAGGGATTCTTGTCCCTGTGATCAAAAGGCAAACCATCACCCTTTACGAGGTCAAAGACCTCGAAGATCAGGCATGACCGAACAACCCAATAGTGAAAGAAATCTGGAGATCATTAACTTTCTGCTGTCCTCGTTTACCGATAACGGCAAATCTCTCCGTGCGTTCACCACAAATCCACAAGAACAAGCCATAACCATTCTGACAGCTGGCTTGTTGGCGAATAGCAAGCTGATGATCAGTCCTGAAGACGCAATCAAATCGGCTTTTGACATTCATTCAAGGATTCAAAAGCACGTAAGTAAGTTCCAATCGATGCAGTTTCAAGCTAATATCGAAGATTGCTTTCAAGAGAAACCCCCAGAAACCGATCACTACTGAGATACGGACGTAGATTTAGGAGCCGTATTCTCCTCACAACTGCAACAGTGAGTTGTTTAATTATCGGTCTGACGGTGATACACGCCTGACCATTAATGGGTCGCGTCATTACAAAACACCGTATGGAGCTCTACCTTCAGTAACGACAATCCTGTCAGCCACTGGTGGAAATAAGGCTGCACTTGAGCGCTGGGCTAAGAAAAATCCAGGTGGCAGAGAGGCTGCCGCTGCTCGTGGCACGAAAGTACACTCCTTGATGGAGGAATTTTTGCTTGGGATAGAACGTGATCCTGTAATCGATGATCCTGAAATCTCCTCTTTTTGGGAGGGTCTACCCCAAAATCTTGAGAAGTTGGAGAATGTTATCTGGGCTGAAAACCCTGCAAAGGCTGGTGATTTTGGCTGGACAATGGGTGGTGATGGTATCTCACGGGTGTGGCATCCAGGTGTCAATGAAGAACAAAAATGGGGCTGGGCAGGTGCTCCTGACATCGTGGCTGAGTACAAAGGAAAGATTGTTCTTGGTGATCTGAAAACCAGTAATGGCCCCTACTACTCAAAATGGCCTGGTCCTGAAACGCCAAAAAATCAGTACGGCATGCGACGGGCCGGCTTTATGAAATATCAAAAATGTCAGCTACAGCTCGCCGCTTACGCATTCGGACTTGAACACACAGTCAACATCAAACCTGAACTGTTCATGACCTTCGTGTCAACGCGAGAAATAGTGCAAGTCTTCGCAATCCAAGCAGGCACAATCGAGAAGTACAAACAGAAGTGGCTTGACACAGTCGAGAAGTACTACTCAGAGATTCTCCCTGCCCAGAAAGCAGCAGAACTAGAAATGAATGCAGCGGAAGATTAGGACTAACTTAAAAAAATTTTTTGTCAAGGCTTATGCTGACTTATTTGAATTAATGTAAACCTACACGGAAACTGGAAAACTTTCGGATAACCAGTTTTCAGCACTCTCTTAACTGGCTATCCTTTGTCCGGAGCATCCAAAACCACGGAATATAACTAGTGACCACCGCCGCTCCTGAGCAAAATCGCCCCGATCGACACACCGCTCCGGGGGAAATTAATCTTGATTTTATCCCGCAAGACTGGGCTTTGACGCCTCTGCGGGAGAAGAGAGCTTATACGCCTGGCTGGACCTCTACGCCTTTCTCAGTTGACCAAATTCGTAATGAATTAGAAGAAGGCCGTGCGACCGGGGTTGGACTTATTTCCGGACAGTGGTCGAATGAAGGTGGTTTGGTATGGGTTGATATTGATGGACCTGACGCGATTCCTGTACTCGAAGAGCGGGCAGGTGGGCCTCTAAATGCAATATTTCCCAACACGCTGACAATTTCCTCAGGAAAAGAGGGCCGCCAGCGGATGCTTTACAGCGTCCCAAACTCAAAAATTGGTCTTATCCCAGACAAGGCCACAATTAAAATCGGTGTGCCATCATTCGAGATCCTTTTTAGGTCTCGTCAAGGCGCCCTCATGGGTGCCCACCCTGAAACAGAGGGCTATTACACAACAACTCACGGTGGGTTTGAGTTCGCTAAAAACCCTCCTGAGCTGCCTGAGTGGCTCTACAACGAGATCCAAAAGGCATTCCCTATCAATAAGTATCGCAAACCTGTTACGAGCGGAATATGCACGCAAAGCGTCAATCTTACGTACGAGGAAGGGTCAACTTATCACCAGGAAGAATCCATTGCTGAGGCAAGAATCTACCTTGATCACCTCAGTATTGAACGTTCTGCCGATTATGAGGAATGGCTTGCTGTAGGCATGTGTCTGCACCAAATTGATGATCACCTCATTGAAGACTGGATCGCATGGTCTGAAAAAGCACCAAACTTTGAAAATGGTGTGTGCGAACAGAAGTGGCGCTCTTTTGAAAGGGTCCCCGGTGGCCCAAGCCCCGAAGGTTCTCGTGGATTGCACTCTCTCAGGGCTAAGGCGAAGGAAGATGGATATATCGAACTTGGCAACTATGTCGTTGAGTCACCAGAGACTCTCGTCAAGAAAGCACAAGAATTCTTCTCTGATAAAAGCGAACGTATGGGCGAACACGACGTAACAGAACAAATTTTAGAAAGCATCATTGGCTTCCCTGACAGGAGTATGCGCAATGAAATCGAGGAGCGCAAAAAGAGAGAGCGCCGCCCCAAAAACCCCCCTAGCTCTGAACTTGCGGAATACGCTACCGAAATGGTAATTCAGTGCGGTTGGCGCTTCGATCCGCGATACGAAGTGTTCATGTTTTACCAGCAAAATAAAGGCGTCTGGAGACGTGAAGAATACAAGCATGAGTACAAGCACTTCATCCAAGATCTGTTTGTACGAGAGCGGATTCCCCTCCCCGGTGGCTTCAACAACACCCTGCTAAATGATGTGGTCAGCCTTACCCAGGCGTACATCAGCCACACCTATTGGGATGACGATGACGATCGTTTGGCCTTCACAAATGGTGTGCTCGAGGTCTCATCAGGAGAATTTCTAGAACATAGCCCTGAGCATTACATCACCTGGGGTCTGGACTTTGACTATGACCCTTATGCAAGCCCAGGTCCAATCATTGACTGGCTTCTACGCACTCAGTACGGAGACACTGACCGTGTGCAAGTGCTTCGTGCATGGCTGAAATCCTGTCTTGTCGGCCAAGGTCACGAGATTCAAAGATTTCTCGAGCTTATCGGTCCCGGCGGAAGAGGTAAATCAACCTTCGCAAACCTCTGCTGTGCCTTGGTTGGAGCTCGTAATTACGCCAGTACAACACTCAACCAACTTGAGCAATCCCGCTTTGAAGTTGCATCGATCAAGGGCAAACGTCTTACCTTGATCAACGACTCGGAACGTTATGGAGGATCTGCACAGATCTTTAAAGCCCTGACCGGCGGCGATAACCTTCGTTTTGAGGAAAAAAATAAAAATGTCGGAGAACCATTTGTCTACACCGGAATGGTTATGGTCTGCGCCAATGAACCAATCCAAACTACCGACAACACCTCTGGACTAACCCGTCGCCGCCTGACCGTAGAATTCAATCGATCCCTCTACAACAAGAACTCCGAAGCAAAGGAGATGATTAAGGTCGATAACGGGATCGTAAAAGGCTTATGGAAGGACTGCATACCCGGCTTAGTGAACTGGGTTCTTCAAATGACCGACGATGAAATGCGTCAGTACTTGCTTGACACTTACGAGATGGTCCCGTCTTTGAAGCGTGTTCGAAATGAAATCATGCTCAACAGTAATAATCTCGTGGAATGGCTCCAGTCCGAGGCTGTGCTCGATGAAAAAGCTGTAACTCCTGTTGGTAAAAAAATCCCAGCTGCAAAAGATGCACAGGAACGGTATTGCAATAGTAACTTTCATTTATACGCAAGTTACGCATCCTATTGTGAGGATACGGGATCGAAACCTGTTGGTCAGAAGCGATTCATCGCCCTCCTACTTGATTGCACCAAGAATCAACTTGGTCGCGACACTGTCACTGGTTTCACTAAGTTCGGTAAGCCTTATCTGAAAGGCATTGCACTCCGCAACTCTGATCAGAAATTTAAGAACGCCCCAACCGTGCTCCCAGAAAACCGCCATCAGGAGGCAAATGGACAAGCATCAGAAGGAGAACTGGGAGAAGATCGCAAAGCATCTTGAAGAATTAGGTGCTACCGACAACGACTACTACGTGAGAGCTATAGCGATTACTGAAGGGAAAAAAGACCCAATTCAGAAAATCGCGCCTCTCTCTGTACTTAAAAAGCGTGAGTAATGACCTTTGAAAAACACGAGGTCAACATAAAATTGAATGGTTGGGCGGTAAAAGTTTTACTTAACCTGCTAATTGATGCCCATAAAAATTGGCCTGGGGGACATCCGTCCGAGCAGGAAGATCTATACATACTCAAAAATGGTTTTTATCGGGCCTATATGGACTGTATTTTTGCCATGGACGCTGAAAAATGAGCTGGCATCCCCACGACAAGAAGCCCTGAAAGTGATGAGATTAAACCCTGGGGATTGGTATAAAAGGAATATTTTCTTCCGGACTCTTCTCACCTGGTAAGACTGGTTTACGGTACGGGGATTCACCACCGGGAATTTTTCTGCTCCCAAAACCAGGCACCCCTGCAATCATCTCCTGCATTAGTGGCCCCCCACGCTCCTGTGCATACTGATTTTGCAGATTAAAATCTGGAATGCCAGTACCAGCTTGTTGGTAATTCTGCATACCTTTCACATAAGTCTGCAAGAAACCCATCGGACCATTGGCCATTGTCATCGGAAAGTCGTTGTCACCCATAATTAACGAAAAAGATCACGCGCTAAATTACCGATACCCTGGGCAGCTATTCCTGTAAGGCCTGCAGACAAGGCTCCTCCATAATTACCACTCGCAAATAAATTACTCATACCGCCTAACATTGGATCCAAAATATCAGTCCTGCGTTCTTTGCTTCTCATCCTATCCTCATAATCACCCTTCTCTTTAAAAAAACGATCAGCAGCAAAACTTGAAAGAAAATTTTTTTCAGGACTTCCTTCATCATCCCCATTGCTTCCCCCTGATTGGAAGAAATAGCTTGGTAAACCTGAATCAAACATGATTAGCCTCTTAAAGCGTTTTGAATGTAGCCAGCAAGAAACATCTTGCCAGGCTCCTGGGAAGCAGCGTTCATAGGGTTGGTTTTTTCAGCTGCTTTAATGTTGGCCTCAGCATAAGGAGCACTAACAGCCTGCCCTTGTGTGGCATAACCACCTGGTAGCTTCTCTTGGCGACGTGGATCACCTAGTTCAGCGTTCATATCAAGACCCTGTGGGTCAAATCCTGCAGGGTTGTACATCATTGCGCAGCTGCTTTATTTAGTAATTGTTTCTTAATAAGATCATAAGCCTCCTTTCCCATAGGGTTGTCTAACTGCACTCTTTCCCTTTCATTGCCAATTGCATCAGCCCGACGTTGCTCAGCTTTTAAATACTCACGTTGAGCAAGCATTGGATTCACCTTGGCCCACTGCTGTAAAGCACTGAGCTCCGCACCCTCTTTTTTAACATTACCAGGTAGATTAGAATCCGAAAAATAATCCTGGATTTCATCCTGATTAACACGGCCCAAAGCACTTTGTGATGCGTACATCGATGCAATGTTGGTATCTGTCTCAGGTGCTCGGAGCTGATTCCCTAGTTCCTCCATTGCAGATGCATCTTGAGGCGCTCCCTTACCTCTTGATCCTGCACCGAATACATTATTAAACTCAGGAGTTTGGAAGTAACGTTGATACTGACCTTCAAGAGTATTATCAAACTGCTGCGATGTTAAAGGTGTTGAAGTTTCTGTTGTGATCTTTTGTCTATCAATATCTCCTGGACGCACACCTTCTTCAAAATTGCTTCCGCCTGGTAAAACTGTAAAATCAGTGCCTCCGAATTGACTCATACGTGATTGACCTTTTGTACGGCCCTTCTTTGCATAATTTTTAGCAAAGTCAATTGCAGGTGGTAAAAAAGTTGCACCGAGGCCTAAAGCTGCTAATCCCGTAGAAATAGCTTTTGCTCCGTACAAAGCTGGCATTACAAAAGGGAGCATTTACCTAATCGTACAGAAATATCCTTTATACAATAGTAACACTGACTAGCAGATCAATGGAACTTATCAAAACTTTCCCGAAAGGTTCGACTGTTATGTTGATGCATCAAGAGTTCGATAGCAAGAAATACAGAACTTGTTCTCCCTCAGGTGGTTTGTGTACTTACGACTCATCCATTGATCGTGCTTTGGAATTAGCTCAGATATATGAGGACTACTACAACCACAAGCCCACTAAAACGTTTGAAGAGAGTATTAATTTCTAGAGGGTGGTTGCCAAAATCCTCTGCTGCCATCGCCAAAATGCACTGCGGTACAGCAGGTTTGACCAGTTATCTACCAAACATAGTTTTAGAACCGGGTTTTTATTTAGACGTATAGGAAAGGGGTCTAGGTGATTGTGAGATAAAAAATGAACGCGCAATGACCTAGGCCCCCTCTCTATAAAAAGAACTTAAAAGACGCTTTTAAATTCATCTTTGGTAGATAAACCGAGATCCATTGACATGACTCGGCTCTGCCGTTAGGGTTTACCCCTACAGAGCTTCCCCCTAATGGAAACCCTGAAATTCTTCCGCAGCAACAGTCTGATCCCACCAGACGTCGTGGTCTTCGCAAAAGCGTTTCAAATTTTTATGAGGTTGGTGGGCAAGGACGCTTGCTGGGACATCAGCAAGTCCAGGCACAGCATTTTTTCCGGGTTCGTGAACAGCAAGCGAAACCATCTGTTTTATAAAACTTTGGACGCCAGGCCTTTTTTATTGGCCATGGTCGGTAAGTTTCCCGATGAAGTGAATCGTGTGATTGTCAGGAAGCACTCATGCAATTGCAAGTACTGCTTAAACCCTTCTCACTATTACTACGGGACAATGGCGGACGTACGCCTGGAGACGAATCAACGGAAAGGCGACTCTCTCACTCCTGAGGTTGTCGAAAAGATACGCACAGCTGACCAGTGGCTTTCAAGCAAAGAGATATCAAGGCGTCTTAAGATTCCTTATCAGAGGGTGAGAAAGATACGTGTTGGAATCACATTTGATTCCCAGCAAAAAAAAGACCAACCCTTTACCCTCAACGAGGGTTGGGAAAAGCTGGATGCAGTCCTTCAGCAGCTCTCGTCCAGTCATCCTGACGAGGTTCGTCGCTACGAGCTCGACTACCACATGACAAATAAAAAGGAGTGCCCCTGGCACCGACATGGCACCAAAGAACATAAGGGTCGCTTTGGCCACATGGGCGAATGCCTGGATTGCCTCGAGGAGCTTAAGAAGGGTCGCTGCACCGTTGATGTCACCCAGTTCGATTATCGCTGGTATTGGACCGTTAAACGCTTCTGGGATCAGGTTGACGTACGCGGTCCGGATGAGTGTTGGCCTTGGCTAGGTGCAACCAAGAAAGGCGGCACGGAATCCGTCGCCTATTGCCCCTCACCCGTACACGCTGGCGCCACGCAATCAGCGATGCGAGTTGCATTTTGGCTAAGTAGAGGATTTGTAGGTAAGTACAGAATTCATACCAAAAAAGGCTGCGAAAAATTCTGTTGCAACCCGCTGCATCTAGAAGCACGTGGACTTGACGATGCACTTGAGCCGTCTAAAATTGAAACGATTCAGTTGAATTATGTCAACATCTTCAGCCACTTCAAAGAAGCCAGCGCAAAAACAGGTGATGGTGGTGGCCAGCAACAACCACCTCCCTGAAAAGAAATATTGCGCTCTTGTAGATATTGGCGGTGAACTCACCTGGAGTGTTTTCTGGCGCGATGATTTTGAGGAGGCTGAATCGGATCTTCGTTGCATGATCAATAATCTCAACTATGCGCTAGTTGAAACGATGGAGTGCGAGGGAGTATATCCTGAGCGGGTTATAATGATGGAAGAAAAATATCAATCGTCTGGAAGGACCAACGGTCTTTTTACAGGATTAATGACTGAAGATGTCAAGATTTCTGACGACAATCCCCAATAATTCAGGCTTTGAAAACCTTGGAACTGTTGAAGCTTACCCTACCGGAGGTACAGGGCCTACTGCTTATGGCCCAACCTCCTACTTCGGCTCTGATCCACTCCCTGCGGAGCCTGGAGATAGCCTTTATACTCCTATTGATCTGGGCGATTTCTCTTCTGTATTCCGCTCGATCACACTAAATGGTTCCCACGGGGGGCTATCACGTAAAACTACTACTTTTTATAAAATCAGGATTAACAAATCCAGATCAATTCAATTTACACAGAATTTTAGTCAGTTTAGTTACACCCAAAATACAAACAGAAATACTCTTGTAGCGTTCTATAAAATTGAAGATGGTAGTAGAAGAGAAGAGCTTCCTATTAACAACCAGGGTTATGTATCGCCTGAATCCTCCATTGATTACAACCAGGAAGATCTTCGCCTAGAAGATTATCCAAGCACAAGGCTTGATCCTGGTGAGTACCTATTTCTTATTACAAACGATATTAGGTTTCAAGAAACTAATTATTCAATCTCTATAAACGTGTCCGTAGTTGACTGGCGTTTTGTAAACGAAATCGTGGATGAATCTATCGATTTTGGTCTAGCGTCAGCAACAGCTGCTTCCGCTCTTGATTTCGGCAGCATCTAAGCAGATCAAGCTTTGTCTTCAGGCATGGTGACCTTGAAGATGTCGTTTTTGCGTTTCGCGTATTCAGGATCAAACACACTTGGATCAACAAGAGATGCAGATGTCTGGCCCTTCTGAGAGGTTGCTTTCTGCAAGGCTTTTTTAGCTTGATCAACGTTTGTCAAAGCAGCTTTTTGGGCTTCATCTGACCCCTGCTGTAAATTCACCGTACTCGAGCCTTTAGAAATTGGTCGCCCTTCATTATCACGAGCCACCTCCATGATTCCTGGATCCTTAAATTGTCCAGGCAATGATGCTAAGTAACTAGCTCGCTCCTGCGCTTCACGCCCACGCATACGCTCCGCCAGCTCAGCAGAAGTGCCGACTTCAGTTTCCCTATCTTTCTGCAAGGAAAGGATTTGTTCATCAAGGCGCTTTCCGAAAGCAGCAACGTCTTGATAGCTCTCTTGCGGAATTAATGTCCGATACAACTGTGGTGCCGTAGGAGTAGGCATCACAATTGTCGGTGGTGGCAGAGGCGCTGGCGAACTCCCCATTGTTTTATTTCATTCTGATTTCTATACTGATTCTATCTGTCACAAACCCGTAAACACTTTGGGCAGTATAAACGCCGACAGGAGCGAGAATCAGCACCAGCAGCAACTCAGCATAAGTGATGTGGCGGCGCATTTTGATAAATACCCTTTTATCCATGAGTTTAGCGAGCTCATAGCAGATCTGTCCACGAAAGAGCTTCTTAGCTTGATGACAAACCAACAGAAAAACCTTGCGAAGGCACTATGGGAGGCTGAAAACTATGGTGGGGACACGGAAAAAGCTAAAAAACGACTTTCAGAGACACATGGACCCCAGTGGTTTAAATCCATCAAATTCAAAGACTACTTTCACCCGCTCCGTGAATACCGCGAATTGGTCCTAATTCTTGAGCACCAGCGTCAATGGGCCGAACAAAAAAAATTCGCTAAGATTAATCAAGACAACGTTCTCCAATGACGGAAAATCAGGAGGACTGGCTTGACATTTTAAATAGGACTCAGTTCGAACCGACACCCTCGACTGCAAACTCCTATCAGAGCTATCGCTTTGCTGATTTAGATATCAGTACTGTCACGGTAGAGGATTACGCCACAGCTTTAGTCCCTTCTCTGGTCAAGCAAGTAGAGATGTTTATACCTCCCTCAGGTAGCTTTGAAACACCTGACCTAAGGCGCTACTTAGAACTGGTGTGTGGATACGAAACAAGCACATCTGACCTGGTACTTGGCCTGTCTCTTGCTGACCAGATTCGGATCACATTCAGTGACATGAAGATCAGCACCATCTGTGACCGGTATCCCGAAATCAATCTTGCTGAGAAGCGTCGCTACCGCTGTGTGGCGGAATACCTGATCAGACAAGGTGAACTGACCAAACTGCGAGATGCTGATGGCAAATTGATCAAAAAGATTGGCAACATGCAAAAAGCAGTTGTGTTGTATAAACCGCTTCCTAAGTTATTAGAGACTCTCAAACGGTCTGGGCTTAGCAATTTCATCAAGCTCGAGGAGGAGAAAACCGAAGTGATAGCTGAAAAAACTTGCTAAACTGGTCTAGCTGAGGAACATTATGTCAAACCGTCGGAACAAACTTCTCACCAAACTTCTTCAGAGCACTACGGGTGAGACAGAAGAAACACTCATGAAGCTCACAATCGAGCGCATCTGCTCTGATATGTGTGAGTACTATGGAAAGTTTTATAATGCAGAAGGGCCTGGTGTGCTCGTGTTTAAGCCAGCCGCCAATGATAAGGATAGTATGTTCTATCTCTGCGTAGACGCACTTATCAGTGCTCTGGAAGATTATCGTGACCAAGAGAGTGTCTCCTCTGTCTTCCAAGGTGCAATCCGTAGGGCTGAGCAGATTGACCCGAACAAAGAATCGCTTTTCTTGGTTCAAGATGATACCGAACTAGCACTCATTCACTATCGCCACGATGAAGAAAATAGTAATTTTCTTATCTCGTGAAGCACAGAGCAAAATGGCGTTCACTTAGGAATGTCTATGGGAAGATCGGCCACATCCGTGAGGATTGGCTAACTCCTTGTGATTATCTGCCTTTGATTGACGCCTTGCTTGGAGATCTCGATTTAGATCCCTGTAGTACACACGATGCTAATCACCAGTTTCTTCGTGCAAAACAGATTTATACCCTTGACGATGACGGACTCAACGTTGAGGCACCCTGGACTGGCAAGACCTATTTGTTCCCTCCGACGTACGGACGTTGTACGTACAGCAAACAACGTGGTACTTGGCGGTGGAGCCCACGCGGAGGCAGTGTATCCAAAGCACCTTCAGTCATCTGGTTTCGACGTCTGGTTAGGGAGTGGAAGCTTAGGAACATCCCTGAAGCACTTTTTTATACAACTTATCCAGAAATGCTCAGAACCTGCCCTGAGATTTGGGATTTTCCTTTATGCATTCCAAAAGATAGGGCGCACCTGATGCATGGCAGGAAGTATTTCACTCTTAAATCACCTATGTACTGGGGATATTTCGCTTATTTGCCGCCAACAGATCTAGGTTTCTCTCAAATTGATAAATTTGAGTCTATTTTTTCAACGATCGGAAGAGTTATCCGGTAGCTCTAAACTGATTCCTGAAAGTTTCATTGTCAAAAACAAACACATTATCGTTAGTCCTGGAGGCCTTTACGTTCAATGCTTCACCATCTTTTTTAGCTTCTACAAACCTTTTAAGAAAGCTTTTCGCACTTTCATTGTCGGTAGCAGAGATGTCTTGTCCGGGTTTAACAGTATAACTACCTGCACGCCGGTTATCGATATCGTATGCTTGGCTTAATTGGTCGTTCATCCCTTTATTCTAATGACCCTCACCGAAACACAAGCTCAAATCAGTTTGATCTGTGATGACATTAAAGAGTTGCTGATTTATAAAAATCAAAAGTACGGTAATTCAGCGCTTAAACCTGTTCGCATCTTCAGTAAGTCCGACAGCGTCGAGCAGATTCTTGTGAGGATTGACGATAAACTTAATCGTATCCAACAAGGCGCGGGTCTTCTTGACGAAGATGAAGACGTCATCATTGATTTGATTGGCTACCTCGTGCTTCTCAAAATCGCTTTAGCCCAGAACTCTAAAAATGAAGTATGAAGATTTTATAGCTGCTTACACACCTGATTTAGCTATTTTTGACGCTATTGATCTTCTAAAGCGTCTAGACCCGGACGCTCTTGATTACCTAAACCGCAAGGTGGAGTGGACCAAAGTCGATAGAAACGACGGATCACATGACCAGAAGGATCCCAATTCTTAATTTTCTTTTCCAAATACTCAACTGCTTTGATTTGAGAAGGAGACCCTGTGTAAGTCTCCGGCAGATTTAAAAGGCAAACTGATGTGTGGCAATCATGCCGTACAAATGAAGGAATTTCGGCGTCTGCAGCAAAATAGGTGTTTAATTCTGTGCGACGCCTATCCCTCATTAGTTCACCTCCTGATAGCCAATACTTATTGATGTAGGGGCTCCACTCCTTAATTAGCTCTCTTTTGCTTGCGTGGCTGTTTATCAGCTCCAATAAACGAGAGTTTTTGAACCCTAAAATCCCAAGGCTGTGCGCAAAACTCAGGACAGCTGCCTTCCTGTTTCTGTTAAGTGGTACGTAAACGTACTGCTGTACCTGATCAGAAAAGGCCTGCAGGTCTTTTTCAAGCTGCTCTTCGATCTCGTTGGTATAAAGCTTGTCATTCATGGAAACTGCACGACCGAACACCTGCTGACTGCCATAGCCGACTCGCCAAAACTTCTCACCATAATCTCGGTAAGAAGCAAAACGCCCCATACCGATAGCAGTACGGGGCGGGGTATATATCTTGATTAATTGAATTCCTTTTTCTGTAAGAAAAGGGTGTTCTTTCCAAACACGTGATTTCTTACGGGACGACAACCTTAGCGATGTAGCTGACTTCAGAATAACCCTCCAGCTTCAAGAGGACAATGTAATTCTTGGTGGCATTTGTCACCGTCACACCGACTGCGCCTTTGCCTTTCCCAGCCTGTGCCACATTAAAAGCCTTCTTATAACCGGTTGGGGCTGAACCAGCTGAGTGGTCATCATCCTGGAAGATCTCCATGGAAATGACACCGGCGGAACGGTCTAAAGAAACAGTGATGTCGCCTGTGGTACTGGGGTTGACTTCAAAAGCACGTTGACTCAGGCCGGTATTGTTACCAACACCTGCACCTTTGTAAGTGACGTCACTTCCAGAGTCGACTGAAAATGTGTCAAGAGTACCTGTAACAATACGATCAGCCATGGCTATTAAGAGATTTGTCCAATAGTGGAGAAGTTGAACTTGATATCGGCATCGATACCGTGGTCTTTCAGAATGCCTAGGAACATCTGACGGTCAAGAGCTTTTTGATGAAGCATTTCGATGAACGCTTCCTCTAACTCATCTCGATCCAGGCCTTGAATGGCCAGAGATGCTGCGTGGATTTGAAATTCAACGTCCACGGGAAGCTCTAATGCATCCATGGTAATTACCTACCTTGGATCTATCTTACCAGCGCTGAATTAACTGGCAAGCAGATCAGGCGTGACACTCGTGACTGCCTTTTCACGTAAATCCCTCATTTCTTCTGAGATCAGGCGGGCAGGGTCGACATCAGACGCTTCAAGCCCTAATCCAGCGTCCTTTACGTATTCTTCTAGAAAGCGTTCGGCTGATCTGGACTTCATGACTTGAGCTGCATTTCTTGAGGGTATTTCGAGCCGTCCAATAGGCGCCTGCGAATAACACGGTGAACGTTATGACGCAAAGCCCCATAGTTTTAAACTCAATTACCATCTATATTGTACGAAGGGTGCTCCGAGACAATGGATAATATTGAATTTCAACGTGAACTGCTCACTGCAGCCATTGGTGGTGTCAGCAAGACACAACTGCTGAGAACACTTACAGAAAAATACGGCTGTACCGAAGAATATATAAATGGAGCCCTTGACCTCTGTGCATTAAAAACTAAGCCCAAAAACATTAGGCACAAAGATTTTTACGACTGTCCGATAACTAAAAAAGCAAAAAAAATAAATTATCCATTTACACAGATTTATAAACAGGAAGATTTTTTAAGTGAAGCCGAATGTAATGATCTAATTGGCCTTATGAATCAAAATCTTAGGCCTTCCACAGTGTCCGACAAGACAGACAGTAACTGTGTCAGCTCTTACCGAACAAGCACAACCGCTGACCTACACTACTTTGATAACGATTTTTACTTACAACTAGATAAAAAAATTAGTGAGTTTATGGGATTAGAACCATTTCTCGGTGAGGTCATGCAAGCTCAAAAATACGAGCCAGGACAATACTTCAAAGAACATTGGGATTTCTTTGACCCTTTCACCACAGAATATAAAATTTATTGCGAATGGATGGGGCAAAGAACTTGGACAACAATGATATATCTAAACGATGTTGAAGAGGGTGGGGAGACGTGGTTTAAGCACTTAAAACTCAAAGTCAAGCCCAAGCGCGGTCTGCTTCTTGCGTGGAATAATCTTTACAAAAATGGCATCCCAAATTTTAAAACAATGCACGAGGCCTTCCCACCAAAACAAGGTAATAAGTACGTGATTACTAAATGGTGGCGCAGCTGGTCGTTAATTTGAGCGCCCTTTCTGTTTCATGGCTAGTGCGATAGCCAAAGCCTGCTTGCGACTTGTCACTTTTTTACCACTACTGGACTTGAGTTCGCCTGCTTTGAACTCAGACATTACCTTTTCAACTTTGTCTTTCATCTCAGATCACCATTTAACCTTGTGGCTCCAGTAACGCGCTGACATCTTGTCAGGACTCGAATCCTGCGCATCATGCCTGGCGTAGTAAGAAGCTTTACGCGCCTTCTCTTTAGCTGTTTTAGGGTTTTTCCCAGCACCTTTTACGCCTTGTTGACCGAAACGAATAATCTTCTCCTCCCCTTCCTTGCAGGCTTTCACTACATGGGACTTGGTGTCGTGGTCGGGAGTCCGCTTCGGCTTGTTGCATTTCATTTGCTCCTTAGCAAGCCTCTTTGCTTTTGCTCTATCAGCCATATCAGACCTTCAGAACGCCTCTTTCGACCTTACCGATAATATCGTTGCGCACTTCTCCCCTCAGCGCAGTGTCTCCAGGGCCAGGAACCCGCTTCTCTTTCATGCGCTCAAGAAAGTCTGCGAGAAACTGTTCTTCAGACTGATATCCAGCTGATGGAGAAATCATTATCAATATATGTTTGAAGGGAATCCGTGCTTGGTAGCTTTATAGAGTTTGGTTTTTGCTCTAACCACTCCTTGATTTTAACTGATCTCTCTTCAGTAAAATGAATATTATTTTCAGTGTACCACTCGTCCAGTAGCATGGAGCCTTTAGATCTATTACACGACGAGCAGCAACAACACATATTTGATCTAATGTTGTGACCACCCTTGTGTTTTGATAGGATGTGATCGATAGTTGCGGTGTCTTGCGTTAGATGCTTACCGCAGTAAGCACAAGCCCAATCCCAAGAAGCAAAAATATAAAGTTTAAATTTGCGCCTTGCAAGTTTTGGGGTTAAGACAATGAGATTGGCTAAAAGATCTTGCTCGCAATGAAACACGTCCAGCATTCCAACCTTGTCAAAACTTTATGCTGCACACACTTGTACTTTTGCTATGTTTTTATTAATCAATTAGTCCAATTAAATTTAAATTTTCAATATCCTCTGCAGGATCATAATCAGAATCTTCAATAATCTTAAGCAGGAAGTAGTGCAATCTATCCAGCACCCAGCGCAAGTCTTCGTCAGGGACGTCTCTGATGATCGCATCTAACCGCATTTCACGAGATGGCGGTGAAATGTGATCTGCCACTAAACAGAGTGCGTTGTATCGGTTTTTGTTAATATCTTTCAACATCTCAACGGTCGAAATCTTCTGCAGGGGTTTCTTCAAGTTCAGCAATACGTCCACGGACAATAGCCACACCCTCAAGTGCTCCAGTGACTTTGAGGTAAAGCTCTTTATTGCGCATCAACTCAGCCTCACCAGTTTTGATGAATTCAGCAAGCTCTTCCTGCTGCTTGATGAGCTGCTTCTCTGTGTCTGAAAAAATCTCTTCCATCTTGTTTGGACGATTCGAAATAAGTATAGCTTAATTTTTCCGGCAATTCAGCCATCCAAAGGCACTGCAACCGCCCCCAAAAAAAATACGATTACGAGACTCTTCAATGCCATATGTCACCGCTTTACCGCTGCCCTCTTCATTAGAAACCCAAAAACCCCTCTGGATGTCAGCTCGACCAATTGAGTCATGCGCCAACCAGTGCGTGTCACTGTAGCCGTAGATCAAAATGCAATACGTAAATCCTCGTGGTCTCTCAGGTGTCCCTTTAATTACCAGCCCTACAGGGATGCTAAGGCCTTGATCAATCGTTTCTTTAATGTCGCTTTCATCTAAATCTCTGACGAACTTCATGGGAACACCCATCTCGCGCAAGATATCAAGGTGTGTGGTGGCTTTTGAAGAATCGCCATAGTTGTCAACCCTACTTACATACTCTTCATAAGTGTCATTATTAAAGAGTTTCTGTTGAAGGAGACACGCTCCTAAGGTGCAGGATAAGGATTTTGCAGAATCAGTCACTCCGTTGTACGGATGGTGTATGTAAGGAGTGTCTGGCAAAAATCGAAAACCTCCTGACTCCAGATATGGAGGAACTGACGTTGGTATGTTGCTATCGATCCAGTCCTGATTTTTAATCCACCAGGGGCCAATCACTGTCTTTATCTTTGTATAACCTTCTGAAGTATTGAGAATAAAGCAATTCTTTAGATGCCTGTCCTTAAGAACAAGAGCATATTGGTCTGGTGCCAAATCCTCAGTACGCCTCGGCTCCTCTAGAAGCTCTGTATTACTGATCGAGATTAGGTCAATAGAAGCACCTGGCCGACCTAAAATCATTTAGCTGGAGGTGTCTGATCCTTTGACTCAATTGTAAACTTTTTTTCAGTTTTTTTGGTATCTTTATCATCTTTTCTAGAGACTCCATACACAGCCAAGACTGAAGTCACCAAGGATGAAATGAACGCTGCATCAATCTTTGCATAACCCATGTAGCTTGCAGTCAACATTGCAAGAGCCCAAGAAAGGACGCCAGCAGGGACAAGAGTCGCCAAAAGATCCTTAAAAGAGAACTGTGAGTCATCATCTTTCATCTCAACATTTTATACTGAATGTGCTCCTACTAAGATCAATATACAAACTAGGTTTTTTTATGTGGAGGCTGCTTGTAATTATCGCTTTTGCGGGAGCACCTGCTTACGCTGATATTACCCATAAACTACAGAGCTCAGTCCAGCTGACTGTTGACGCCGCCGCAACGAACGCAATGAGGCTAGGCTCCTCGTTTTCCGTCAGCGGCAATGGTGTAGATACTACTGATGGCACAACTGCAAATACTATCTCAGCCGGAACAATAACTCAAGGTGTATATGCGCCAGGAACTATCTCTGTTACGCAAGATACGCCTGGTAGTGCGTTCTCTTTTAGTCAGTCCTATATCGCAGGGGATGCAGTTCCAAGCTCTGCTTCAACCGTAGGAGCTGTACCAAACTTCTCCAGTGTGACAAGCACGTCAGCTGGGACAGCAGGCAGCTTGGCTGGCACCATCACATCTGCAGGTGCAGTCTCTGTGACCGCAGGTGGAGCTGGAACAACTGCTACAGGACAACACGTAAGTGAAATCACTGTCCGATAGATGGACCGTTTACATGAGGGAATTGCTCTAGGTTTTACCCTAGGACTACTTCATGGATTAGTGCAGCCTGGCTACTCAGTGCCTGTTGTACCTAACTTCACGCAAGGCAGTTTGACCCAAAAAACAGAAACAACTTCTGTCGTGACTGAAGTTATAAATTCTATGGATTACAACACGGGCTACCAATACTCCGTGACCGGCACTAATATAAAGAACACAGGGAACAGTATTGCGCCCTCCACAACTGCTGGAAATAGCAATACTCTTAACGGCGTTACCAGCACATGGACAACACTAGATGCTGCAAACAAGCCAAGCTGGTCAATAATCGACAACACCAAGGGATTTCAATTTACCGAGACGCTTCAGGCTCCTGGTTTGGCAAATCACACGATTGTAAACAGATCTACAGAGATAAGAAGCGTCACAGAAAGTACATCCATTTTCTCGCAATAGGGATAGCATCTTTGCTTGGGGCACCCTCATGGGCAGCTGATGTCGGAGGTGTCAGCGCCACTGCAAACCCAATTGCTAACAGCAGCGGAAGCGTAACTAATCAGGCTATTCAGGTACTTCAAGGACCTTATATCACTAATACTTATGGGGCCGGTATTCAATGCCAAGGGCCGACCCTTAATGTCACACCGTTTATGACACGGACTGGCTCATTTCAACAGCCTTTCGAAGACTATTACAACGACCCTGTCTATGACACCAGTGATTTAAATGACGACGGGGNACTCGACAACCCTGGGAAAGTTCTGTATTACAAGCCAGTAAGGACAGGCCAAAAAAATAATTTTAGCTGGAATGCTGGCCTCTCTGCAACGCTTTCTATACCTCTCGACGGAGGTCTTCAATCAAGGTGTAAGCGAGCTGCAAATGCACAGATTGCAATACAAGAACAAACCTTGGCCAATCGAAGGCTTGATTTTGAAATTGCGCGTCTTAAAAATTGTGGCGTATTAGCTAAGCAAGGTATAACGTTTCGTCCTGGCTCACAGTTTGCAAAAATATGTGCGGACATTGTGGTAAAAATGCCCAATGAAACTGTGTCTCCTCATGTGCACCCTATTTCTTTAACGACCGTCTTAGAGCCAGAAGAGCACGATTCCGGTCCCGCTGAGCAAGGACACGCTCACGGACTGACTCAACCTTTGTCTTCTTCCCAAGTACGTCAAACAGTTTCTTCTGGGTCTTCTTCACAACAGGCTTCACCAGCTTTAGAAGCAAGTCGGCAAGCGGCTTTGCTAGGAGGGCCGCTGAAGTCGCAACAATAGCGATCGAAGCTGTTGTGGTTACCTGCTGCGGTGTAGGCAGGAAGTCGATCAGGGTTGCCTTTGGCTCCACTGGTTGAGTCGTAACATTTTCTAAAACTGGTTCAACAGGCTCTGCAGGCGGTTCCTGAGTACTCTGTGTAATCGGTGGATTTGGCTTAGGTAAGTTCGTCGGTAACTCTGGAGTAGCAGGAACTTCTGGGGGCTGCGGTTTATAAGCTGGAGCAGGTGTCTCTACGGTATAAATTAAATCCTGTGGTGAGTAGTCAAGAGGAGTAAAAGATGGTGCATTCGAGTCGCAGTAAGTCTTGACACCATTCTGGTCATCCTTTTGAATCGAATTAGATCTATTTGATAAAGGATGTGACTCTACACATCCGGGCATTAAAACAATCGGTGTTCCGATATTGACAGTAACAGGCACCTCAATTGTGTTCACAACAGGAGGAAGCACCGTCCAAGAATGAACCTGAACGGTGTTGATTTTATTGATACCTATGTCAGGTATCTCAGGCATCACCTCATTGGGATAGCTGGTCCGGTCTGTTTAGGAAAAACTTTCAGCTGACTTTGATGCTGAGAAGTCATCTCCGGTTTTATTTTATCGGAAAACATGGAGTCCATGTTGCCGGTCAAGTTTTTTGTCTGCACACTAAGTTGGCTTGTTAGCTGGCCGCCGATGCTATCCATCAACGCCTCCTTTTGCTCTTCGATGATCGCGTCTTTATTTAAGTAGACGTAACCGATCAGCAGATTGGGAAAAAGCGCAAGTACTGTGATTGCCAGCCTAAAAATTAAAGTCACCAAGGTACACCGCTGAGTTTTGTTGGAGAAATTTTTTCTGTGAGTGCGGCTTCAAGAGCGTTTTCAATGTCAGTAACTTTATCGGCGCCACCGATAGCGTTTTGCACCCAACCAATTATCGTTTCCTCATTCAAAGAGTCATAAGCGATAAGCTCACCTTCAGGGCGCTCGACACCGACACTACCGTAAGCACCTTGAGAATAAGCTTGACCTTCAGAATCCAAGGTGTCACTGACAGCACTTACAGAATAGTGAACGTTATAAACATATCCATCTGAAACCTCTCTATCGAGTGTATTGATGGACCAAGTAGTGGTGATAGCCATGTGATAAAAACGCCTTTACAAATTATAAATCAAAACTTTTTTGTCAACTTTTGATAGATACTGCTCAAACCCAAGTGTAACTTGAGCGCCCCACGTTGCCATGGGGTGGTTACCGCTAGGCGATACCAGCATCAGATAGACGTCGTTCAAGGGCTTCGATCTTTGCAATATTATTTAACCCATATTGATGCCACCACCAAAGAATCCCGCGGAGACATTACAGGTAGACCCTGAGGTATTTGTAATCCTAATTATTCCATTATCTACATAGGTCACAGTAAAAGATCTTGAGCTTGATCCGTTTCGGCTGGCAATTTGAGTAAATTGTGAACTAGCATTTTGATTATCAGCAAAGACAGAAAATGTTGATTGTGTTCTGTTAAGACCATTAGCAGCATCAATGTTATTAACAAATAAAAACCCACTCCAAAAACATATATTACTTGTTCCAACAGTCAGGTCCAAGGTACCATTGTTACTAATACTTCCACTGCTTGAGATCATGGTGCCGCCACCACCAGTTTGTATTGCGTTAGGGGAGCTGGTGCCACTAGACGTCCCCACCAACAGCCGACCACTTGAGTCCAGGCGCATTCGCTCGCTGGCAGCAGTATCAAAGCGGAATGAATTATCAGCATGGCTATAAGCAATCCGTCCAGCTCTTGTCTCTGCAGTAGAGCCAGTACCATCAGCCCAATGTAAATAACCAGTGTTGTTATTTTCAGCAGCGATGGTAATGCCGTGCGCTCCAGACTGATTGCCAACAACTAAATCATCTGCAACAGCGTTGTAACTAGATGGTGTTGAATTTCCAATTCCCACATTTCCCGAGCTGTCGATTCGCATACGCTCGGTGCCATTTTCTTCAAATATGTGCTGCCCATTGTCACAGCAGTTGTACTTTAGAATGTCACCATCAGCTCTAATATGATTGCGATCATTGGTACCAGTAGTGCCATTAGTTCCAAGCTCCATTCGTACATCAGAGCCTCCGTTTAATAACAGCCTACCCGAGCTGTCGATTCGCATCGCCTCGGTGGCTGATCCAGCAGCTGCAGTGTGGAACTGTAATGCACCGTCGTCTTTGTTTGTTGTATCAGTTCCAGCGCCACCGATAATTCGAGCAACCTGGGTACCATTCCAGTTGAAGTCGATAATACCTAGTGCAGCGTCAGCGCCAGACCTATTAGAGTGAAAATCAATCTTGCCAAAAACATTAGTGGAGCTTGAAAGTCGAATGCCTTCGTTGTTGGAATCTATGGCTAAATCTAAATTATTTGCAGGACTAGCAGTGCCAATCCCGACCCGATCATTTCCAGCATCGACAAACAGCATTTGACTATTGCCGTTTGACTCAACGCGGAAGTCAACATCATTACTGCCGTCGTTAAATACAACTTCAGAGCTGCCAATCTCTAAACGCTCAACACCACCTGTGGTGACATTCACCTTATCTGCTGCACTACTGAACAGACCACTATCAGTGCCGCCTAACTGAAGGGACGAAGTAGCAGCTGAACCATCAGCCAAATTAACAGTAAGCCCAGTTGCAAGCTTCGAAGTGGTGACGGTCGCATCACCAGGAGTATTAGTATCAGTTACATCACCCTGAATGACACCAAAGAAATCAAGGCTGGCTGCAGGAGCTGTGGTAAAAGTAATCTGATTCCCTGCGATGGTGAAATCAGTGAGAGGGTTCTGGATCACACCACCAACTGAAATCCACAGCTGGAGGGCACTTCCAACACTTACGTTCTGACTTGCGATCTGTAACGTGAATGTCGTCTGGCTACCATTAAAGCCACTGGAAATGTCGTCTAACTTACGGTTCTGGCCACGAACCAGCTGCTTTCCAATGTAAGGCACTTTCTAACTACATCTAGATAGATCTATTCTAAAGGTCTTATTCTTGTCAATAAAAAACCACCCCTTGAAGAGATGGTTCAAACGATCAGGCTGCACCACCTCGAGTGACAGCATCATTAAGAGGATCAAGGTCTTCACTCGTCCAGTAGGTCTTGGCAACCATGATCTGGAGATGCTCGACGTTGCGTGAAACTGTTGCTGTTTCTTCTTCGGTACGGCTGGACAGATCCATCAAGGCGTTGATTAGCGTGACGGAATCAAGAGCTGCAGAATAGTTTTGAGCAATTTCTGCAGCGGTTAGAGTTTCTTCGGACATTGTTCTGTGATAAGTAAAGGTCAGATGCCTGCAGCATCAAGTCTAGCCTTGAGTGCAGTATTTTCTGCAGACAGTTCCTGCACCGCTTTTACCAGCGGCATCACGAACATCTCGTAGCTGATGCCTTGAATGTCTTCATTGTCAACAGTCCAACCAGAAAAATCAGTGACGTTGTGGTCATCAAGAGCTTGCTTTACTTCTTGAGCAATAAAGCCGTACATCTTGTTGGTGTAGTCAGCTTCAGTCTTGGCTGCGTTGTAACTAGAAAGGCTGGTATCAAGTTCTGAAGGTGCCTTCCACTTATAAGTAACCGTTCTCAGGTCATTGATAAAACCAAGACCCAAATCAGCATTGGTTTGGATGTCTTTCTTTAGGCGAACATCGGAGTTGCGAGTCCACGATGCGTTTGATGTAAATTGGTTGTGAACGCGATTACCTGATTTACCAAACGTAAAACAATTACTGTCATTGCTTAAAATATTATTACCAATCGTGATTGAAAACTCTCTGCCGTCATTGTCAACATCTGCATTAGAGCCAATGCAAATGTTTTTACCGCCATCAACAATTGCGTCGCCCGCTTGGAAACCAATAGCAGTATTTTCTTCACCAGTGGTGACATTAGCAAGAGCTTGTCGTCCAAAGGCTGAGTTATACCTAGCGGTGGTGTTGTCTTGAAGAGCTTCTTGTCCGCAAGCTGTGTTTAAATTGCCAGTGGTATTGGCAAGGAGAGCTTGGTATCCAATAGCTACGTTGTTAGCACCAGTAGTGTTATTTCTAAGAGCGTTATAACCGACAGCAGTTACGTTATCGGCAGTCGTATTTCCGTTTAATGCTAGTGAACCAACAGCTACGTTGTAATTACCAGTGGTATTGCTAGAAAGAGAGTTTCTTCCAGTAGCCGTGTTTTCAGTACCAGTGGTGTTTGATGTTAAAGATACATAACCGACAGCCGTATTGTTATTAGCGGTAGTGTTTGCATCAAGTGCAAATGTACCAACGGCTACGTTTTGCGTACCAGTAGTGTTTGCAAGGAGAGCACTTCGTCCAACGGCAGTGTTGTTACTAGCAGTGGTATTACTAGAGAGAGCTTCTCGCCCAACGGCAGTGTTGTCGCTAGCAGTGGTATTGCTATAAAGAGCACCCCGTCCAACGGCTACGTTGCTAGCCCCAGTGGTATTGGTATAAAGGGCTACTCGTCCGATAGCTTGATTATTGCCACCAGTGTTATTGGAATAAAGAGCTTGGTATCCGATAGCTTCGTTGTTAGCACCACTGGTGTTGCTACGGAGAGTTTGGTATCCGATGCTGGTATTTTGAGCCCCAGTGGTGTTTGTTGTTAAGGATTCATAACCAACAGCAGTGTTATTACTTGCGGTTGTGTTTGCATCAAGTGCATTTGCACCAACGGCTACGTTTTGCGTACCAGTGGTGTTGGCTTCAAGTGCTTCATATCCAACGGCAACGTTGTAACTAGCAGTGGTATTTGTAGTTAATGCTTCATACCCGATCGCGGTATTGTATGCGCCTTGAGTATTAGCGTCTAATGCAAGACTGCCGAAAGCAGAATTTCTTGCACCAGTGGTGTTTGCGCTTAACGCGTTATACCCACAAGCAGTGTTATCGGAAGCTGTCGTATTTGCGTCTAATGCTCGTGAACCAATAGCTACATTTTGCGTACCAGTAGTATTTACTTGTAAAGCAATGTTTCCAACAGCCGTGTTTTCAGGGCCAGTGCTGTTTGCGCCTAAAGCATCATATCCAACCGCAGTGCTACCACTAGCGGTAGTATTTGCATCAAGAGCTTGAGCGCCGATTGCAGTGTTTTGCGATCCAGTAGTGTTCGAGAACATTGCTTGAACACCAACAGCGGTTAAATAAGCTCCAGTAGTATTAGTGCCGCAAGTTTGCCAGCCAACGGCAGTGTTGCTTGCACCAGTGTTATTTGTTAATGAGTTATAACCGATAGCAACATGATTGCTTGCGGTCGTATTCGCATCAAGTGCTAATGCGCCAACAGCTACGTTTTGCGTGCCAGTGGTGTTTGCACCTAAAGAATTATAGCCAACGCCAACGTTGTCATCAGCAGTCGTGTTTGAATAAAGAGCAAATGCACCTACAGCAACGTTTGCGTTGCCAGTAGTATTTGCGTCGAGTGTTCGTGAACCAACAGCCGTGTTAAAACCCGCAGTGGTGTTTGCGTTTAACGCGTTATACCCACAAGCAGTGTTGTTTTCTGCTGAAGTATTTGAACTAAGTGCTACCGCACCGAGTGCAGTGTTTTTTGCGCCTGTACTTACTTTTAACGCATCATGACCGACTGCGGTGCTATTGTTTGATGTAGTGTTTGCACTAAGAGCATCTTGTCCAACAGCAGTGTTGCTATCTCCAGAAGTGTTTGCAGTCAGTGCCTCATCACCAATCGCCGTATTGTTTGCTCCTGAAGTATTGGCATCTAGTGCGTTGTTGCCAACAACCGTATTACTCGCAACGTCACCCGCACCACGACCAACGGTTGCACCATGAATTAAAGCGTCTCCACCATCAACATCAAGAAGTGCTGAAGGAGTTGCAGTAGAGATACCTATCCTGTCATTACCTGCATCAATGTGAAGAAGGTTGGCATCACCATTTCCTTCAACGCGGAAATCTAAATCATTACTTGCATCGTTAAATACAATTTCTGCGCTGCCAAACGAAGCACGCTCAACACCACCTGTCGTGATTATAATTTCGTCAGACGCAGGACGTGCAAGACCTGTGTTCGTATCTGACGTGAAAAATATGCTTGGGCTAGCAGCAGATCCGTCAGCAAAGCCACTGCTCAGACCAGTAGCACTAAATACACCAACCTCAGTACCAGCACATGCAATGCCAATCTCATTAGCTGCTTTAGAGAAGAACCCAGTATCTTTGTCCGTGACGAAGGTAATCGACGGGGCAGAATTACTGCCCGCAGGAAAATCAACACCTACATTGACATAATCAGCACCAGCAAGAATTACACCAAAAAAGCTTGCCCCACCTGATGGTGCTGAGCTAAATACAATATTACCGCCGCTAAGATTAAAACCGGAAGAACCTGTAGGATCAGGCTCCTGAATAACACCAGCGACTGAAATTAAACATTGCTGGGGATTAATTGGTAAAGGTACAGGAGCTGCACCACCTACTTGTAGGGCAAAACTTGTAACACTGCCATTGAAAGAAGAACTAATATCATCAATGATCAGATAACTTTGAAAAGCTACCTCAAGGTCGTTACCGATGTAAGCCATTTAAAATTTTTACAGACTGGGCTGGACAGGCCAACTGATATCTTCCAATCTAGCAGCCTGATAAGTTTGAGGAAGATCACGAAGTGCTTGTCTGTATGCAGCCCAAGCAGCCTGATCAATTGTAGAACCTGGGGTCATCACCCAGTCAGTCGAACGTAAGAGAGCGTCCCTTTTCTGTCTTACTACACGCCAAGAAGAATCTTCCTGCGAAAGAATTGCAACGGGATTAAGAAGAGCTTCCAGCTCCTCTACACGAAGAGTTAACGCCTTTACTAATTCTGTAGCTTCATTAGTTGTTAAACCCATGACCTATTAAGGAGTCTGCTCTAAGTAACTAATTGATAGATCTAAAGCTGTTGCTGTATTGCTACGCGCTCTAAGCACATCATTTGACTCAAGAATAATTTTTGATCCTGCAATCACCTCGAGGGTAGAACCAGCAGGCACTGGTGCATTACGAATTAGATAAACATCGTCGCC
>NYTQ01000010.1 GCA_002683585.1 Cryomorphaceae bacterium | reverse complement strand
TAGATACTATAAAAGAAGCGACATCGACTCCTAAGAGTTCACCACAGGTAGGCATATATTTGATGAAGTTCTGTCATTTATTTGATCTACAAAAGATACAGGATCTTGCTGGACAGTATGCCGCTCCACTCAACGGGAGATATGGAACGTGAGTCAAATAAAAACAGTAAAGAACAACGCAAGTTGGATCATCACAGATACTACAGATAATAAGGTTGGGTCTATTGTTGAGACACCAAACAACAAATACGAAGTAAGAATTAAAGGCACAGGAAAGATTTTTTCAAAACAGGATCTTGTGAAAAGTTTTGGTTCGCAGTTATTCTCTGAAAGAGAACACTTACCGAACTTCACAGAGAAACCAAAGACAAATGTTGTGTACGATTATCCTAGTTGCTGTGAACCATACAACAGGATGTGGTATGTAAAACACAAATTACCTTTATACACAAAAGAAAAAAAATCAAAGAGTTTTTATTGTGCAGGTTATTATATCATTAAGAAAAAAGGATGGCAGGAAGAATTTTGTCCAAAACTTATTACTTTAGAAAAATATAAATTTCATGGACCTTTCGACACAATATACAAAGTAAAAACATTTGCTAGAAAATTTCTTAACGCATGAACACTGTACACATAGAAAAATTTATCGCACTGGTAAATGCAAACGAACAAACACGTCAACCTGAAGTGAGAATGAAAATGCACGATGCAAAACAATTACGTGATGCTATCAGTAGCATGTTGACCTACGTTGTGACAAAACAAAACGAATTGATAGATACACAAAAGAAACTGAATGATGCACAAACAATCACAGTTGAGATGAATGGAGAAAAATTTTAATGGAAGTTATTGTATACAGTAAACCAGCATGTGGCTATTGTGTGATGGCCAAGAACTTATTAAACTCAAAGGGTATAGAATTCGAAGAAAAATATCTAGACAACCCAACAGCAATCAAAGAATTCATTGCTGAAAACCCAACAAAACGTACTATGCCACAGATTTGGATAGACGGTGAACATGTTGGTGGCTACAAAGAACTAAAAGCAAAATTATCATAAACTACTCATATTACTATGATAAATATAGTAGCACATTATGAGCAGACCAAAACCAAAAGTACTGCTGTCCAAGACAGACAGAAACACATACAAGACCGAAGAAGTTCTTGAGTCGAATGCCATATGGGCCGTTTTCTTCGATGGCAAACCTATCAACTTGAAAACATCAACCATGGCATCTGCACATCCTGGACCAAAATATAAGAAAGTATCATTTTCAAACCCGGGACATGCCCTCAACCTTGCAAAGAAATTAAATCAAACATTTGGGTCTGACAAGTTCCAAGTCTACCAACTTAGCACCGGCAAAAGAATAAATGGCTGATGCAAATTACAATAAAGAATTTGAACGCCTACGTTTGATAAACATCATCGAAGTTTTGGAAGATACCATAGAATGGTTCAAACCTCAAATCAAACCTACAGGTTGTGGGTGGATGTACGACACCATGAGCGGAATCAAACACAGGATAGATGAAGCAAAAAAGGAACTAAAGAAATTATGAAAAATCCAGTGCTGTTAATCAATTCACCTTATACTACAAGCACCAAAGACGAGAATGTAGCCAGTGATGTAATCAAAAAATTACTCAGTGATGATAAAGGATCAACTGAAATCAAAAATTTCTTAAAAGAACAAGCAGGCAATATGTCCGGCTCTTCACAAAATGCTTTGGTAGTTGAAAGATTTGGCCAGTACTACAAATCAAAAAGCACCAAAGATCAATCTATCATAGACATCTTACGTGAATCGGAGGTTCACGGTGCTCACATAGATCACGCAATCTCATGCATGGACCCTGTGGCTGTATTTGCCATCACTCCTGATTTCTTCCTAACAGCAGATGGATATAACAAATTGTTACGAGATAAGATTTACAACAAGTACAACGACCCAGTCTTCACTAAAGAATTAGATCATCAAGATGACTGGCATACAGACTTGCCTAAACAGACTGTATTGCATATTTGGGATACCAAAAATAATTCAATCAAACCGGATATACCACCGATGTTGCAGGCATACAACCAATTAGATGTTACTGAAATAGAGTCACGCATACGTTCAAAGACAGAAGAACAGTTGGCGAACGAGAAGCAGGATTTTTTCACAACAAACACAATAATGAAGAACCTCGACGAAATAGATGATTCTTATTTCTCAGACCCATACCAAGCATTCGTAGATCCTTGCTGTGGTGATGGCAACTTGTTGACAGAAGTATTGATACGCAAATTACAACATAGCATAGATTTCACAACAGCACTGTCCCAACTGTACGGATGTGAGACACAGGCGTCGTACGTAGAAACAACTAAACAAAGACTATTGTGCGGCAGAGATGATCTACAACACATAGTGGACAAAAATATCCTATGTGTGGATGCACTTAAATATGATATGAGTTGGGGAGCAGTCAGTGATAAGCAAAAAGAAAAAACTGAGCATAGCATTTCTTAAAAGTCATAAGACAGATTACACACAAAAAGACTTCGAAAAAATGTGGAAAATGGTGTGGCGTAACATCAGAGAAGAAAATCCATCCATGCGTTTGACCAAGGGTGGATATCAATTTCTAAAGAACTCCCTAGAACTTAAAGACTATATGGTCAAACTCAAACGAGAATGCAAACTCAAACCTGAGATATTGCTAGGATTAGACAAGTTCATAACCTGTCCATACTACATCACCAACAAGGAGATATACGTTTTTGAGGAGAAATTGGCATCAGAATTGGTGCTGAGAGCGGGTGATCTTGATATTTTAATTGTGAGCAGACGCTAAGTTATTGAAATCGAAGCATTTTTTATTTGCCAGATCGTATTGACATTTTGCGGGTTGATAGTATTATATTACTATAACAACTAAACAAAGGAGTCAGTGAGATGGCAAAAGACATAAGTCAAACTAGAACAGTAAGTCCACAAGAGGCTAAGACTGCAATCACGCATTGTTTAGGTTTACAGAGACCAATTATGGTATGGGGTGCACCAGGTATTGGTAAATCCGATGTTGTAAAACAGATTGGTACTGAATCTAAACGTGAAGTAATCGATATTAGATTACCATTATGGGAACCTACAGATATTAAAGGTATTCCTTTCTTCAATCAAAAACTAAACACTATGGAATGGGCGCCTCCGGCAGAACTTCCAAGTGATCCTAAAAGTACAGCGATATTATTCTTAGACGAATTGAATGCGGCTCCTCCAAGTGTGCAGGCGGCGGCTTATCAACTTATCCTTAACAGGAGAGTTGGTACTTACGAACTACCAGAAGGCGTTTCGATAGTGGCCGCTGGTAACCGTGAAACAGACAAAGGTGTTACTTACAGAATGCCTGCTCCGTTGGCAAACAGGTTTGTCCACTTAGAGATGAGAGTCGACTTTGAGGACTGGGCAATGTGGGCCACAGAAAATCATATCAACCCACAGGTGGTTGGTTATTGTTCGTTTGCGAAACAAGACTTATATGATTTCGATCCGAAGAGCGGTAGCAGATCGTTTGCAACACCAAGAAGTTGGGCCTTTGTGTCACAACTGTTAACAGACACCCTGTCAGATAATACTCTCACTGACCTTGTGGCAGGGGCAGTAGGTGAAGGTTTGGCAATGAAGTTTATGGCACATCGAAAGATTGCTTCTGACTTGCCAAACCCTACTGATATACTTTCTGGTAAAACTAAGAAGATGAGTTCCACAGAAGTAAGTGCCCAATACTCACTTACAATATCTTTATGTTATGAACTGCAAGAAGCATATGACAAGATGAAAGAGAAGAAACTTGTAGACTGGCACAAGATGGCAGATTGTTTCTTTAGATTTATGATGGACAACTTCCAAACTGAACTGGTTGTTATGGGTGCCAAGGTTGCACTTACAAATTATCAACTACCGTTCGATCCGAGCAAGTTGAAATCATTCGATGAGTTCCACGAAAAATTCGGCAAGTATGTTCTTGCTAGTGTTGATCAGTAAACAAATACGGGGGTTTTTACCCCCGGTTGACAAATACCAAACAGGAATTATAATAGTATTATGAACAAGGTAGCAGTGAAACAGAAACAGAGTACAGTAGACAAACAAAAGGTCTTAGAAAAACTAACTGGGGCAAGAATTGCCCTTTTACTTAAACAACCATTCTTTGGCAACATGGCAACTAGAATGCAATTACAAGAAGCAGACTGGTGTCCGACAGCGGCCACTGATGGCAAACATTTTTATTACAATCCAGAATTTATAGATCAACTTAGTCCTAAGGAAACTGAATTCTTAATTGGACATGAGGTTCTACATATTGTGTTCGATCATTTCCTTAGACAGGACATGAGAGAGAAACAACCTTGGAACGTATCGGCCGACTATGCAGTCAACATCGTATTACAAGATGAGAACGTGGGCGAAATGCCACAAGGCGATAACAAAGGATTGATCGACAGCAAGTACAGAGGTTGGAACGCAGAACGTATCTATGAAGATGTTATGGGTGACCCTCAGAAACAGAATCAACAAACAATGGACGTACACATTGATTGGGAGAATGGTAAGGCAACTGTAAGAGATAAAGATGGCAAAGAGATACAAGTCGAACTAGAGATGGACAGAGACGAAATGAAAAAGATCAAAGATGATGTCCGTGCTGGTGTATTACAGTCGGCTCAGGTTGCGGGTAATAGCAAGACTCCAAAAGCAATTAGAAGTTTGATACAAGAACTTACAGAACCTGTAATTGATTGGCGTGAACTACTTAGACAGCAAGTGCAGAGTGTGATCAAGAATGATTATTCATTTACAAGAATAAACAGAAAGACACAACACTCTGGTATTGTGTTGCCAGGTTTACTTAACGATGAAACCATTGATATTGCTATTGCAATTGATACAAGTGGTTCCATTGAAGAAGAGAAACTGAAAGACTTCATGTCAGAAGTAAAAGGCATAATGGAAGAATACCAGGACTACAAAATGAAGGTTTGGTGTTTTGATACTTCGGTACACAATCCACAAGACTTTGAAGCAAATGATGGCAACGACATTATGGATTACGAACCTGCAGGTTTTGGTGGTACTGACTTTATGGTGAACTGGCAATACATGAAAGAAGAAAACTATGAACCTAAGAAACTGATTGTGTTCACAGATGGTGAAACATGGAACGAGTGGGGTGATGAATCTTACTGTGACACTTGTTGGATCATACACAGTTTCTACACTGAAAACAAACCTAAGCCACCGTTTGGTGCATATTCATATTATGATAAAAAGATTTAGCAAGAACGGTCTTCCTTTGAAGATCACAGCAGAATGGACCAACGATGATTACTACAACGAATGGTATAATGATCTTATCTGTACAAATGTGCAAGGATGGTTGGTAAGGATAAACGGAGTTAAGTTTCCAAGACCAAAGATGATGAACGGTGAATTAGATTATTCATATCGGTGGACACTTAACAACAACGAAGAGAGCAAGTTAGTTGCTGTAGAGAAAGCATTGAGGGAATATGAACAAAATTAAATTTATACTTTCTATATTATTTGTGTTTGGTTGTGTTGGCGTTGCCCAAGGTAACTGGGCCTTAGACGCAGGAGATAAAGAATGTCTTGCCAAGAACATTTATTTTGAAGCAAAGAACCAACCATTGATGGGCCAACTGGCAGTTGCCATTGTGGTAATGAATAGAGTAGAAGACAAAAGATTTCCTGACACAGTATGTGAAGTAGTGCAACAAGGTCCGACACTGGCGTGGACAGAAAACTTTCCTGTGAAAAACAGATGTCAGTTCAGTTGGTATTGTGATGGCAAATCAGACAACCCCAAGCACAAAGGTAAATGGGAAAACAGTCTATCTGTTGCCAGCCTGGTACTTGCTTACAAAGAAAACATCAGAGATATTGCATTTTTGCTAGATGGTGCCACACACTATCACGCAGACTATGTGTTTCCAGAATGGAGAAAAACAAAACAAAAGATTGTGCAGATAGGCAATCATATTTTTTACAAATGGATCTAAATACAATATGTTCAAATTCACAGTCATAATATTATTATTGCTCATACTCTTAAATGTTTGTTCAGGATGTGTGGCAGTGCCAGGCGTNGTGAGTGCAGTNGCAATNCCNGCCGCCGAAGGATACAGCACATTCAAAACTGTNAGCACCACGAAAGCAGTTGTTGATCTCACACTGGCCGCATCGGACAAGAAAACCACCAACGACATTGTGTTGAGTGAGTTGACCGGCAAAGATTGCAAACTACAAGACAAGTTTAAAAAAGGTAAAATGTGTACAACGGAAAAGGAATAGAGTGTCACGAACCGCATGTGCATAGAGATTACATTGTAGAAAACAACACAGTTTCTGTTAAACCTTGCAACATATTTTACGACTCCATTGATAAGTCTACACCAGCAGAGATCATAGACCAACATTCAAAAGGCATCTGGCCAACTGGATGTGTATCATGCAAACACAACGAGGCAAGTGGCATAAGAAGTAGGCGTACACAAATGAACCAGTTCGCACACGATAACCGCATAGATTACAAAGCAGGTGTGCAGAACATCAGTTTGAGATATGGCACACTATGTAATCTTAGATGTCCTATTTGTGATCCAGAAAGAAGCAGTGCATGGGCAAAAGAACTTGTCAAACATGGAGTTGAAGTTGAAGAAAGATTTATATACGACAAAGAAAAAATGCCAAAGGTAGAAGAGGTGTTGAAAGACATCGATACTGTAAAGGTAAAAAAATGGCACTTCCATGGAGGAGAGCCTCTACTTGCTGATTACCCATGGGAAGTATTAGAAATGAGTAACCCAGATGCACAGTTCCACTTCAATACAAATGGTTCAGTGTTTCCAGAAAGGCTAGAAATGTTCAAAGGCAAAAGAGTAGAAATGCTATTTTCAGTGGATGATATAAATGAAAGATTCGAGTACTTGAGATATCCTGCAAAGTTCAGTGTGGTGGAAAAGAACATCAAGAAAGCAAAGGACATGGGATTCAGTGTCAGTGTGACTCCGACCATAAGCAGTATCAACGTATGGTACATACCAGAGTTTATTCCATGGGCAGTGAAGACATTTGGCAGTAGGATCTTTTTACAGTTCGTTGACATGCCAACCCATTTTAATCTCAGCCACTTGCCCAAACACACAAAAGATAGGTTGGTAGAAAAATTGTCAGACAATAAATTTTTGAAGTTTACACAACCTATAATAGATAAAGTATTAGAACAAAAAGACACAATAGACTTTGTACCTTATTTGAAAGCAATGGACCAAAGGAGGAACAATAGTTTCAGTGCCATATTCGAAGAATGGAGTAACATATATGCGAATGCTATGTACAGGAAATCCTGATAAACCAACTGTCGCAAGATCGATAAACAAAATTTTTGACAACGTTGACTTTGCATGTTCAAGCACAGGTTGGGACCTGCGCCTATGGGATGAGCAAAGGCAAAATTATTTTGCAGAACAAATAAAACAATATGATGTTTTTGTTAATTCAAGTTTCATCTGCAATGGCGGACAGATGCAACTTTTAAACTCGGCCTATGAACACTGCACCAATAAAATGCATGCCTTCAACATTGGCAGTACATTGGAATATGTCAGCAGACAATCTAAATGGGCAATGGTTGGTATAGACAAACGGGCATTGAAAGATAGAAGTATGATGATCAATCTACAATCCGAAAATTTCAAGTCGACTCATATTACCCCAGGTGGACTGAACGATGGTGAGCCAGGGCATGAAACGTGGCTGGATATGGATCACATTGCAGAAACGATAGATTGGATACTCCGCAGACCGTTTGATGTGCCGCACATAGGAATCGAATGAGAGCATTAGTAATAGGCAACTCTACATCAAGAGAAACCATCGATCTCAGAGCACCATGGATCACTAAACAATTTTCAATATATGGTTGCAATGCTTTGTATCGAGATTACGAACCGCATCATTTGATCGCAACAGACAAACCAATACTCAAAGAGATCATAGACTCCGGATATCATCACAATAGAAAGGTTTACACATTGCCCAGTGTGAACGAACATCTTGGCAACAAGGTGATCACTTTGCCAAATCAGATCGAAGAAGTATGTCCTAGCGGTATTAGAGCAGTGAAATTGGCACTGGAAGGACGCACAGAGATCTACATGTTGGGTATGGATTTTACCAACGATAATCAATACGCAGGCACGCCTACATACGCAGAGCATTGGGATTTTGACAAGTATATACCCATGTTCGAACACATTATACAACGGTATGACAACTGTAATTTCTACAGAATTGGGGCTCAAAAACGCAATATTACGCCTCACAGCAACTTTAAAGAGTTAACTGTACAACAATTCACCCAAAAATTTAAAGCGAATTAACTACGCACATAATTACATTGACATCGACGGGTGTCATTTGTTATAATTTATAATAAACCTATAGGAGACAGATATGTCAGAAGAACAAAAACCAGCAGAAACACCTGCAGAGCAACCAGCAGGAGATGTACCACAAACAGGATTATCAGTTGGCGATCTACAGAACATCGCAATGATATTCGATGTGGCATCAAGAAGAGGTGCTTTCAAAGCCGACGAGATGGCAACAGTTGGAACAGTATACAACAAACTGAAAGCCTTCCTAGATACACTACCTAAACCAGAAGGTGAACCAGGACCAACGCCACAAACACCAGCAACAGAAATGCCTGCTGATGCTCCGGCGATAGAACCTCAAGGAGAAAACAAGTAATGGCTATTACAAAACACATAGGCAAAATGAAAGACGCCGGCACAAGAGTTGCTGTCGTTTTTAGATCATTGCCCGAAGACCCTAGTATGGCTTTGGTTGTCTCAACAGACAACTTGCCTACACTATACCATGATGCTATGATACAAACCATAGACAGTGCGGAAGGACAGGAAGTGAACGAACTACAAGCAGTCTTGAATCGAAGACAGTTTCCGGACGGCACCAACATGTTACAATCTTTGCACAAAGGTGGATATCTCATCAAGGTACCAACGGAAGATGTGAACATGATGCCTAGACCAGGATACAACATTGCATTGAACGAACTAAATGACGAGATTGCTAAGATAACAAAAGACAATCCAGAACCAACAGTAGCACCTGAAGGCGAGGACATGACCAAATCCGAAGCAAGAAACTTGTTGGCTCAAGCAGAGTCTTTAGAAGAACAAGCAAAAACTATGAGAGAGAATGCATACTCAATGGATGAAACACTGAGACCAAAACGTGGTCGACCAGTTGGTTCAACTAAAAAATAATGGGTAGAGTTTTCCACGAAGATGCAGTTAACAAAGGCATCGCACAAGGTATAGGCAGATTTGGNGTGATCAAACTGTTGGCGCTCAGAGCAAGGCAAAAACAATTAGCAGTGCAAGGAGTCAAATACCTTTCGGAAGAACAACAGGCATGGGCAAAAGAAGAGAGCAAGTTCACCATACAAGCACTAAAAGAACTTGAGAACGATGAACTCAACTTGCCAGAATTTTTAGAAAAATTGATCACGCCAGTTGAAGAAGACATAGAACCAAAACCTGTAGAAGACAAACCTAAGGAATAGTTGTCATGGCATACGATGTGTTATTCGTAGATCATGGCAACCCTGGGTCAAACAAAACATTCCAGCAACTTAAAGAAAAAACTCCGTATGTTGTTCAAACAAAACAACATCTGCGAACATCTACCTATTGGCGTGTCAGTTCATATGCCAAGGTAAATGAATTTAATTTCCAATGGCAACCAAATGTACATGAAAAAGATTTCAAACATTGTGGCGTGAATGATTACGGGTTGGCAGACAATGCCATAAGTTTAGAACATACGGTACCTGCAGATCTGCACATAAACAGCCTGCTGAAGATAGATCGTACAGATAAACACGAAGTTTTTTATGTAGACACAGGATCACACAAGAACCATTTACCACAACTGGAACAAGATCATACTGTACGCACCACAAGATTTTTTGACAGTTGGCAAAAAGTTGCCAAAAGATGTGCAAACAAGATGACAGCGGAATACTGTTGGATCGTACCATCGGACGTAGATCCCAACACAATAGACTTCAGTTGGTACCCAGACTTTTGGGAAACAAACTATCTGCATATCTTTGGTAGCAAATGGCAAAAGAACAGTGGTGTGATGTTTGTTCATCGTGACTGGTTAGAAGACACATCNGAATTCAAATACAGGACTGACTTTATTGTGCGAGGAGATTCTAGTGCATATGACAAATTCTTTTTAGATTTCTTCGATGATAACAGTAAGATCAGTTTTAGTTCTTTTGACACTGATGTTTCTTCGATAAGATTCTTTGACAACCATTTCGATACTATAAAAAGACTAACTGCCAAATCCACAACCAAATATTTTTGGGTGTTGTCAGGAAACTGTAATTATGAACGATTCGACTTTTCGTGGTTGCCAGATGAAGATACCTATGATCACCTACACACATTTCCAAGCAACGAGCAACCATATGGAGATACATTTTTTATAGACAAGCATTCGTTTGATATCAAATCAAAAGAAGTAACAAACTTTAAACACTATGAAACAATCAACTTCAACACCCAACAATCTGTCAAACGTCTACCTTATGATTCTTTTGTAATTGGACATTTCGATTTCGCTAAAGCAATAAAAGACAGATATAAAGACACNCCTACAAAATACTTTTGGATAACCAACTACCTTGCAACNCCTTTANCACGNGAAGAGTTCAAATANGATTTCGCTCCNGACTATTGGTCTCCTNCTACNATTTACACATTTGCTCCNGACAATGATGTAATGCTGGTGCCNAAAGATGCNGGNACATGGATNAACGAACAAGTGTATGATTATCCCCANGTGAAAAAANTAANCATANANGCAACNNANCCTTATGTGTTTGATACNGTNTTNGTNAGTAATGGNGANCCNGATGAACAAAAACATTGGNATATNATAAAAGAAAAATGCCCAAGAGCAAAATGGGTGCAGGGTGTNAAAGGACGNACAAAGGCCTATCAAGCAATGGCCACAGCATCNGATACTGATTGGTTCTATGCTTGTTTTGCCAAATCAGAAATTGTAGATGACTTTGATTTTACTTGGCAACCAGATCGATTGAAAGCACCATGCCATTATATCTTCAATGGTAGGCAAGTAATAAACGGATTAGAATACGGCCATGGTGGTGTCATAATGTACGAAAAACACCTCACACTTGCTACAAACACACCCGACTTGGACTTTACACTATCAGCAAAACATGATGTGGTTCCTATATTATCTACTATTGTGTATGCCGGTGAAACTGAATTCATGGCATGGAAAACGTCTTTCAGAGAATGTATTAAACTACACAGAGATGTTGTAAATAAAAATGATGTTGATGCAAAATACAGACTTAAAATTTGGCGTACTGTAGGCAAAGGTAAAAATGGTGAATGGAGTATGCAAGGTGGAAATGATGCTGTTGAATTTTATGATGCAGTGGACGGCAAACACAATGAACTTTCTAAATCATACGAATGGGAATGGTTGCAAGAATACTTCACAAACAAATATACAAGTATCGATAAACCTGTTATAATAAACGAATGAAAAAGATATTAGCCATAGGTGCACACCCAGACGATATAGAACTAGGCTGTGCTGGCACACTAAGAAGATTTCAACAACTTAATGACGCAGAGATAGACATCGTATACACACTGTCACCTTACCATGATGTTGCAGACGTAGAAGTTGGCAAAGAACAACTTGTGAAAAGCACAGAAGCCAGTGAAGACGACTTTGGATTCAAATTCAAATATCTCGAATCAGTCCAAACTATCAGTGGACGTCCACAACTGTTAAACAANAATATGACAGTGGCTGAGATGGATTCATTTGTATATGCCAAAGACTATGATTTGATTCTTACACACAGCGACGGTGATTATCACAATGACCATGTGTTGACTTCACAGATAGTGACTGCATCTGCTAGGAAAAGTTCTGCTGAATTATGGCACTGGGAACAGTATCCTTATTGCAATACTAACACTGTCTTCAAACCTAATGTGTTTGTGAACATAGATCCTTACATGGAATTCAAACTAAAGACAGTGTCGAACTATCCAATCGGGTTTGACAAAAAATTTATGAACAGGATAATGTCACAAGCGAGTGTTCGTGGTGTGCAGAGAAAATGCAACTTCGCAGAAGCATTTGAAGTTAGAAAAAGATCNATATGATAAAATTCGTTTACCTAGACAGGCACTGGGCAATGATCAAAAAGCATTACAACAAAGATCTTGATGAACTCTGGTCTCAAGGACGAGTGGTTTACGAAGATCTGAAAGTAGTTGATCTCATCAAACAACACATCAACAGGAAGTATGTTGCATTGACCAACAGTTGCACCGACGCAATCACAATGATGATACAAGCATCTGTCAAACCTGGCAGTGAAATAATTTGTCCTGCATACAGTTTTTATGCCACTGCACATGCCATATCGAGAGCAGGTTGTAAACCTGTGTTCGTTGACGTTAATCACAACTATCATCTAGATTTAGATAAAATTAAACTTACAACCAAGACCAAGGCAATGTTGTTTGTATCATTGTTCGGCAATCCCATGAACTATGCAGAAGTTTTAAAGTATTGCAAAACAAATGACATCATCTGTTTGGAAGATGCCGCACAAAGTTTTGGTTCTGCATATGGCACACACAAGAGTGGAGCAGTTGGATTAGCAAGTGCATTAAGTTTTTCACCGTCAAAGCCATCACCAACATTTGGATTCATAGGTGCTGTGGCTACCGACGACAAAGATTTATTTGAACATGTGGCGGATGCAAAGAAACACGGAGTAGAAAATGGCGAGATAGGACACAATTCAAATCCTGCCAGTGCCATAGTCCTGCAACTGCAACACAGCATCGAACTGAACGAAATTTGTCAACAGCATCGCAACGATCACGCATCAACATATGACATGCAACTAGGCGATCATGTGTTGTTGCCACAAAGGCACGAAAAACACAATTGGTCCAAATATGTGATCAGGACTGACAAGAGAGACACACTACAAAAATTTTTACATAAGCAAGGTATCGAAACTAAAATACATTACAAAAAACTATTGCCTTCTTACAAAATGTACCATAAACACAGAATCTATCCAATAGCAAATGAGTTGTCAGAAACAAGTCTGAGCCTGCCGATAGATGCATGGATGACCAATAATGAATGCCAAAAAGTTTGTGACGCAATCAAGGAGTTCTTTTCGTGAACGTATTGATATTAGGTGGACACGGATTCATTGGATCACATGTGAGCCACATATTGAAAGCACAAGGACACACAGTATCGGTCCTAGATTGTTATCATCAATATCATATCTTCCCCGACTGGGAATACGAGCCAGTGCTGGAACAAAGGAAAACATGGGCAGACGCCGACACAGTACACATAGGCAAAATTGAGAACGAACAATTCCTCGATCATGCTTTCAAAACAAGTCGACCAGATGTAGTGATACACCTTGCCACATATCCCAATGCACACATGGTAAAACACAATCCAATGGATGCCACTGGCAACATGGTCACAGCAAATATCAATATCCTTAACGCCTGTGTCAAATACAAAGTCAAAAGAATTGTGTTCTCTTCAAGTTCGATGGTGTACGGTGACTTCCAAACAGATGCTCCAGACGAGACGCATCCAACC
>NYTQ01000009.1 GCA_002683585.1 Cryomorphaceae bacterium | reverse complement strand
CGAATTCTTTGTGTATCAGTTACGACACCAATTTCTTCAGCATGTAAATCCCATTTATCAAAAATATCTTTAACGATTTGCTCCTTTCCTTTCTGGACAACTACAAGCATACGTTCTTGTGATTCAGATAGTAAAATTTCATAAGGAAGCATATTTAGCTGTCTAGTAGGTACTTTGTCCAAATCTATTTCCATGCCAACCTCACCGGCTGCACTCATCTCACAAGTGGAACAGGTAATACCCGCAGCACCCATATCCTGCATTCCCACAATAGCGTCTGTTTCCGACAATTCCATTGTCGCCTCAAGCAGTAATTTCTCCATGAACGGATCACCAACCTGAACAGAAGGTAAATCAGAAGCAGAATCCTCAGTAATATCTTTAGAAGCGAAGGCTGCTCCAGCAATTCCATCCTTACCTGTTGAGGAGCCAACAATAAAAACCGGATTACCAGGTCCTTTCGCCGTTGCTGAAATCATTTTTGTCGTATCAATTGTACCAGCCGAAAATGCGTTCACCAATGGATTTGTGTTGTAAGAATCCTCAAACGCAACCTCTCCTCCGACGATTGGAATTCCAAACGCATTACCGTAGTCGCCAATGCCTTTCACGACTCCTTTGACCAACCATTTAGTTCTGTCACGTTCAATATTTCCAAATCGCAAAGAATTTAGCTGTGCAATTGGTCGAGCGCCCATGGTAAAGATATCTCTATTAATACCTCCTACTCCTGTTGCAGCTCCCTGATAAGGTTCTAAAGCACTGGGATGGTTATGTGATTCTATTTTAAAAACACAACCCATACCATCTCCAATATCAACCAAACCTGCATTCTCTTCGCCAGCTTTTACAAGCATATGAGGACCATCTTTTGGAAGGGTTTTTAACCATAAAATTGAATTCTTGTAAGAACAATGTTCGGACCACATGACAGAATATATTGCTGTTTCTGTGAAATTTGGTGTACGACCAAGAATACCCTTAATCATTTCAAATTCATCTGCTCTAAGACCTAAATCTACTGCTTGCTCTAGTGTTGCTTCTTTTTGGAGTGTTTCGCTCATTTGTTCTTTATTATCATACAAAAATAAGGATAATATAGGTATCTCATTCCATATTAAAAAGAATTAAATCCACTGAAATATGATATTTGATAAAGTGTATAAAACCCTATCAAATTTCATTATTTTCAGTATTTTTGTAGCCTAAAATTAGTACTATGAATTATGACATTATTGTAGTAGGAAGTGGCCCAGGAGGATACGTTACTGCTATTCGAGCATCACAGCTTGGTTTAAAGACAGCAATCGTTGAACGCGAAGAGTTAGGTGGGATATGTCTGAATTGGGGATGTATACCGACAAAGGCGCTTTTAAAATCTGCAAATGTATTCGAGTACTTAAGTCATGCTTCCGATTACGGAATAACCGTTAAAGATGCGAAAGCAGACTTCGCAGGAATGGTCAAAAGAAGTCGAGATGTTGCTGATGGAATGAGCAACGGTATCAAGTTTTTAATGAAGAAGAATAAAATTGATGTGCTAACTGGAAACGGTGTCATCAAAGCAAATAAAACAGTAGCAGTAACCGATGAAGCTGGCAAAAGCACAGACTATACCGCCTCTAAAGGTTTAATTATTGCCACGGGAGCAAGGTCAAGAACATTACCTAATCTGCCTCAAGACGGTGACAAAATAATTGGATATCGACAAGCAATGACATTAAAAACACAGCCCAAGAAAATGGTTGTTGTAGGCTCTGGTGCAATTGGTGTGGAATTCGCTTACTTCTACAATGCAATTGGAACAGAGGTAACGGTTGTGGAATACTTACCAAATATTGTCCCAGTTGAAGATACGGATGTATCAAAGCAACTTGAAAAAACATTCAAGAAATCTGGAATCAAGGTGATGACAGGCTCTTCTGTAGAAAGTGTGGATACAACGGGTAAACAATGCGTAGTTTCAGTTAAAACTGGGAAAGGAGAAGAGAAGATTGAATGCGATGTTGTATTGTCCGCTGTTGGTATTCAGGCCAATATTGAAAATATCGGTTTAGAGGATGTTGGTATTGTTGTAGATAAAGGAAGAATTCTTGTGGATGACTTTTACCAAACAAATATGCCGGGCTACTATGCAATAGGTGATGTTGTTCCTGGTCCTGCGTTGGCTCATGTCGCTTCTGCAGAGGGTATTGTTTGTGTTGAAAAAATAGCAGGCCACCACCCTGAAGCAATTGATTACGGAAATATTCCAGGCTGTACGTATTGTTCTCCTGAGATAGCTTCAGTGGGTATGACAGAAAAAGCAGCGAAAGAAGCAGGTATCGAGTTAAAAATCGGAAAATTCCCATTCTCTGCTTCAGGTAAAGCAAGTGCAGCGGGTGCAAAAGAGGGTTTTGTTAAATTACTATTTGATGCCAAATATGGTGAGCTATTGGGCGCTCACATGATTGGGGCTAATGTTACTGAAATGATCGCAGAAATTGTTGCGATTCGTAAACTGGAGACCACAGGAGAAGAACTCATCAAAACAATTCACCCCCACCCAACAATGTCAGAAGCTGTTATGGAAGCAGCAGCCGCAGCCTATGGTGAGGTGATTCACTTGTAGGAAGGTTATAAATTATAGGGTGTTTCAGTTGACAACAAACAAAAGCATGATTGTTGTCATGAGCTCGAGTAAGAAATATAGATTCCAGATGTAACGAAAGTTATTTTCATTATTTTCTATATGCAAGAGAATTATGGGCAAGAGACAAAATAATAGTATGAGCCTAAAATCTATAATCAGAGCAATCAGCCCAAGAAAGGCATGAAGCCCATTCCAAAGCCAGTGAAATGATAACCCTTCTTGAATTTTCCAAGCGATAAAGCTAAAAAAAAAGAGCAGAATACTTAAAACCAACAAAAAATCTGGAATAAAAGAGACTCTCAAATCGAGCAGCTGATTTTGATTCAACAAGGATGCCGTAAGTATTGGATTAATACTCATTTTCAGCAATACACCCAGAAGGAATAAATAACTGTATCCCTTTCTGCTATTTACGTTCATTAGAATGAACCGTAAAACACCCCAAAGTAAAACAAAATCAAAAATAGGAAAGGGAAGTAAAAAAAAATCAGCCTCAAAAAATAGTCCTAAGCCATAAGCTAAAAAGGTCAGTACAGCTAAAAAAACAAACTTCNTCTCNCTAATCATCAGATCCGATTACATCATAGATGTAGTCGAAGGTAGAAAGAATTTCAGCCTTACCATCTANGATGGCTATGTCATGTTCAAAATGTGCGCTGGGCATTCCGTCTTCAGTTACGATCGTCCATTCGTCATCAAGTGTTCGAACTTTCTCAGTCCCCATATTGATCATCGGCTCAATCGCTATCGTTAGTCCATTTTGGATTTTTTTACCACGCCCTCTACGTCCAAAATTAGGAACTTGAGGTTCCTCGTGCAATGTTTTTCCTAGACCATGCCCCACAAGATCTCTCACNACTCCGAAATTATTTTTTTCAGCATGTTGCTGTATGGCCCAACCAATGTCCTCCAATCGATTGGCTGTCGTGCATTGCTCAATCCCNAAATACAGACATTCTTTAGTAACCTTAAGCAGATGACTTCGCTCGTCAGATACCTCGCCAACCTTAAATGTATATGCATGATCACCATAATATCCTTTGTAAACAGCACCACAATCCACTGAAACAATNTCGCCTTCCTCAAAAGGTTTTTCAGTAGGTAAACCATGTACAACTTGTTCATTAACAGAAATCAACAAGGTACTAGGACAACCATAAAGACCAAGAAAACCTGGCTTAGCATCTTGCGAAAGGATATAATCATGTGCCATTTTATCCAATGAAAGTGGCGTTATACCCGGCTTAATTAGTTTGGCTACCTTCCCTAATGTTCTGCTTACCACCTGCGCTGCATCACGCATGATTGCAATTTCTTCTTTTGATTTATATAATATCATGTATTTGTTAAATAACGACATGGGTCGCAAAGGTAGATAATTCTTATTGATAGATGGATAATTAANTTAACTTACTCAACCATTTCATGGTATCCACTTGATCCGCATAATCATCCAATGCCGGACATTGCGCTGTGCCAAAAGGTAAACCATTCAACCCAATTAAACATTGAATAGCATCCTTATGCTGTTCAAGATAATCATGAACCTCATTCAAGTCTTNATAAAAATGATAGTAAATCATCCCAAGAGGAGAGTGNAAATCTCTTGTTTCCTTCAATAGGACAAAATTATTATCTAATAATTTTTCTTGATTCATCAAATGAACGGCCTTATTGTAATCATAATTGTTGCCATATTTTTTATTATTAATCACCTCTCCTTGATGAACNATATGTTCAAAAACCTTATTGATATNATAAGATTNNGGTAGTATGAGATGAGAAACACTTCGACAACCACGTCCGAAAAAATCAAAAATATCGCTACTCAAAGACTTTAACTCTTCATCTGTTTCGCGACCACTCAGAACAGCAATTGAGGTCCTATTCTTTCTAAATATATGCGGGTACTTGGAAAAATATTGTTCAAAATGGAGAAAACTTGCGTTACTACCAGTCGCAATTACGGCATCAAAGCCCTTCATGTTTCGACTAGAAAATGATATGAATTCTCGTATTTCGGGATAAAAACAAACNAAAAAATCGACCAAANCCGGTAAAAGNTTGTCGTCTTCNGAGCTCATTTTAGCCAACACTNTATTTCCCGAAAGCAATACACAAAGAAAATCATGAAAACCAACAAGCGGAATATTGCCGGCCATAATGACAGCGATCGTTTTTGGTTGATTTGTAAATGTATATTTCGAGCACCAAGATGCTAAATGATCTTTCTCTAATGCACTCCCCAGATTAAGCATCGCTTTTCTAACCATTGGTTCGGTAAACCATCCATTATGATGTTTAAGCTTTTCAATAGTAGTAATCAGCTGATTATACTCGGACTCAGTGACACCTATTTCAAAATTATTCCAGGGCTTATTTTCACCTATATTTCGCAATACAATACCGAGCTGACTAAAGGCTTGAATTAATGATTCTCTTTTCACGGTACAAATATACTAAGCTTCTTTTTTGTAAGATTGAACAAAAGAATCAAATTTGGGGTTTATATTTGTATAAAAATTGTGTGATATGTCCATAATGATAACAGATGAATGNATAAACTGCGGGGCGTGCGAGCCCGAATGCCCAAATAATGCAATTTATGAGGGTGGCGCGGAATGGAAATATTCTGATGGAACTTCATTAAACGGCATCATTACTACNCTTGATGGAGATGAAGTTGACGCNGATCAATCTTTTGAACCAGTGGATATGGATGTATACTACATTTCCCACGATAAATGTACGGAGTGTGCCGNTTTTCACGACGAACCTCAATGTGCGGCTGTATGCCCTGTGGACTGTTGTGTAGATGATCCTGATTATCGTGAATCCGAAGACGAACTCCTCTCGAAGAAAAGCTTTTTACATTTATAGCGGCTCGGCAATCGAAATCTTAATGTCGATATAAGAAGCACCTACGCCACGCTGGCTATAGTTTGCATCATTCATGTCGTACCCCCTTCTACCTCTCAAACACGATAAAATCTCACTCTTCAAACGACCTTCTCCAACACCGTGAATAATCAAAATACGGNTTGTTTTTTTCTTTAAATGATCATTTACNAATCGTTTAAAGGTATTCATCTGAATGGTGAATTTTTCATGGGCTGAAGCCTCAAACTTATTGGTATCAAATGACTCAAAATGAAGATCTAGTCTAGGAATATCTTCTGCATTTATTTTATTCGTTTTCGGCTTTGCTCGATCNACCTCTTTNGCTTGGACATCTCCGGTCTTAAAAAAATGGATTTTAACAGCTTTATCCAAGGGAATCTTTAAAAGAAAACCATGCTCATCAATAACATGCAACAAATCATTCTCAATAGATTCGATTGTATACCTTCCCGTTTCATGTAAAATAGAAATAACCTCGCCAATAGAAAACATAATATATACGATTACATATTTCTTCTATACTGACCGCCAACCTCAAACAAGGCATGCGTTACTTGCCCGAGTGAAGCATGTTTACAAATCTCCATGAGTTCTTCAAAAATGTTTTGGTTGTTCACTGCAGCTTCCTG
>NYTQ01000152.1 GCA_002683585.1 Cryomorphaceae bacterium | reverse complement strand
CCCAATACCGATTTTAATCCAAACGTAGAATCCAAGGTTGTAGATGAATTAGATACAAATGAGTAAGCACATAGAGCGCCTTAGGGACGAACATAAAGATTTTGACTTGAATGCACTTGATGAATCATTTGCAAACGATCCATTCAAGGCCTTTCAGGAATGGTTTGATGAAGCATGTAGCTCCAAAGAACCAGAACCGAATGCATTTTCGTTATGTTCTGTAAATTCTCAAAATAGCCAGCCATCCAGTAGAATCGTCTATTTAAAAGAGCTTCGTAGCAAAGAATTTGTGTTTTACACCAATTATCAGAGTGAGAAATCTGATGACATTAACGGTAATCCACGAGTGAGTATGTTGTTTTTTTGGCCAGGATTACAGCGCCAAATTCGCATACAGGGATTTGTAACAAAAATATCTTCTGAGGAAAGTGACCGTTATTTTAATTCTCGACCTCGTTCGAGTCAATTGGGCGCATGGGCCTCAGACCAGTCAAGACCGCTAAAGTCTCGAGAAACTTTAGAACAGAAACTTAAAGACCTAGAAAAAAGATTTCCAGAACATATTGATCGACCAGAATTTTGGGGAGGCTATGGAGTGGCACCTTTCAAATTTGAGTTTTGGCAGGGAAGACCTTCGCGATTACACGATAGAATTGTGTTTGAAAAAGAAGAAAAGTTATGGATCTCGCACCGCATTAATCCTTGATTAATTGGAACCTACTTGCATCACGTACAAAAGTGGATTGAGATTGGTTTATCTCCATAAACCTAGTGAGGTTGCCCATGTTGGATTTTTCTTTAGAGCTGGTAGTCGTTTTGAAAAGGAAAACCAAACGGGTTTGGCCCATTTTTTAGAGCATTGCGTTTTCAAAGGCACAAAAAAAAGGAATGGGATTCAAACGATTTCTCGTATCGATGAGGTTGGGGGAGAGCTAAATGCTTACACAGCAAAGGAGGAGTTATGTTTGCATGCATCATTTCCTAAATCTCATACAGCTCGAGCGCTCGAGCTTTTATCTGATATCTCGATTAATCCAGTCTTCACCAAAAAAGAGGTTGAAAAAGAGAAGGAGATTATTTTTGATGAGATCAATTCTTATTTAGATAGCCCGTATGATAAAATTTTCGACGATTTTGAGGAAGAGCTTTTCAAAGGTCATGCATTGGGGAATAATATTTTAGGTGTTAAAGAGGGTCTGGCGAATTTGAATAAAAAAGACCTTGAAGGATTTGTACGAGATTATTTTTTCAAAGGTAACTTAGTAGTTTCTTTTGTGGGAGACGTTTCACTCAAGACAATCGAACGCATGCTTGAAAAATATCTTCATGCTATGCCTGAAAGTGGTTCACAGATTGAAATAAATCCGTTTTCCGGGTATAAACCATTTCGAATGATTCGTAAGGAGGCCAATTATCAGGCTCACCTCGTGATGGGCGGTATGGCACCGAGCTATTTTAATGAAAGTAGAACCGCCATGGCTATGCTCATGAATATGATTGGTGGACCTGCAATGAATGCAACACTCAATATTTCTCTGAGAGAAAGACACGTTTTGGCTTATAGCGTGGAAGCAAACTACGTGCCTTATGCTGATGTTGGATTTTGGCAGGTTTATGTGGGTTGTGAGTCTCGGAACATCAAAAAATCAATCAAGCTTATTGAAAAGGAATTGGAGCGTCTACAAAATAAACCGATTAGTGCAGCAAAGTTGACAAAGGTAAAGCAACAATTTAAAGGTCAGCTGGCCTTGAGTATGGATGTGAATTCGGGCCTGATGTACAGTCTAGGTAAAAGTTTATTGGCTTTTGGGCAGATTGATACAATTGAGGAGATTCATAAAAGTATTGACAATATTTCCGCTGATGAGCTTCAGAAGCTAGCCCAGACATACATGAGGAAGTCCGAAGTTTCCTCTTTAGTTTTTGACCTCAAGGACTAATTTCTAGCACCGAATATTGAGCTTCCAATACGGATCATCGTACTTCCCTCATCTATTGCTGTTGTATAGTCTCCACTCATTCCCATGGATACAACATCAAAAAGATCGTTATCACTGAAGTGCTTTGCTTTTAAGGAGTTTTGAATGTTTTTGAGCTTTTGGAATTCACCTCTTATTTTTTCTTGGTCTTTTGTAAAGGTTGCCATACCCATTACCCCCCGAATCTGAATATTGTGTAGCAGCTTAAATTCTTCTGAATTCAATAAATCATTAGCTTCCTCCTCAGAAAGGCCAAACTTTGTCTCTTCATCTGCAATATAGAATTGAAGTAGGACATCAATAATTCTATTTGACTTTAAGGCTTGTTTGTTGATCTCTTTTAGCAGTCTGAAGCTCTCTACACCGTGAATCAAAGACACAAAAGGTGCAAGGTATTTTACTTTATTTCGTTGAAGATGCCCAATGAAATGCCATTGAATCTCTTTTGGAAGCACTTCGTATTTGCTCGCCATTTCTTGCACCTTGTTTTCACCAAATATTCTTTGGCCTGCATCGAAGGCTTCTTGAAGGTCCTCGATGGGTTTGGTCTTAGAAACAGCGACCAGTTCAACATGCTTAGGTAGCTCTTTTCTTATGTTATCTAGGTTTGTACCGATCATTCTTTTAGATTATAGATGGTTAGACCACTGCGAAGTTTCGGTTCCACCCAAGTTGATTTTGGGGGCATATATAATCCTGCGTCAGCCACAGCTTTAATCTGTGAGATAGANACAGGAAAAAGCATAATNCCCAATACAAACTTTTTNTTTTTCAATTCNTGAGCNAATGCTTCNGCATCGAAAGTNCCNGGTAAAAAATCTACCTCTTTGCTTGTTTTNAGNTCTTCAATTCCNAAAATNGGTTTTAAGATNAGCTCCGTTAATANNCTAGANTCTANANATTTCACGGGATGNTTTTCATCAATTAAATTCTCGTCAATCGTCAGGGCGTACCAGGTGTCNCTGATTAGAAAATGTAGGGTATGGTTAAATGCAGGAGGTAGCCCCTGATCTAGCTTTTCAATGGTTCCTAATTTGCTTATTTCTGCTAAAAAAGTTTCTGGGTTTAGGTTATTTAGNGACCTTATAATTCGATTGAATGAGATTATGTTAAGTTGCTGTTCNTCAACGAAGTATGCAAGGAAATTTTTAGAATGTTCGTACTGATTTTTTTTTGATTTATACAAACCTGCAGATGAAGCAGATCTATGGTGTCCATCTGCGATATACACTTCTTTTATGGGTTCAAAATATGCTTGAATTTTATCTGCATCATCACTCTGAACAATCCAAAGTTCATGTTTGATTTTGTCAGTTGTNGTGAATTCATATTCAGGTCGNCTCAATGCAATTTCCTGAATTAAATTTTGAATATTTTTATTTCCCGAATANGACAAAAGAACAGGTTCTGCATTGTAACCGACGACATCAAGGTAGTGNTCAAATATAGCTTCTCTAGTCGTAAGTGTCGCTTCATGAATTTTTATTTTTTTTGCCAAGTATTCCTCAACGCTTGCACCTGCAATAACCCCAATACATGAATGCTTTTCCGATGTTTGTTTGTACAAATATAGTTTTGGTTCAGNATCTTGTATAAGTATGCCGTCNTGAACAAATTGATCATATCCTTTTTTTACAAGCTCAAATCTTTCTGTTGAATTGGCTTTTGTTTTTTTAGAATGATCAAATTCAGGATTTATAATGTTCAATAAGGTCCATGGGTTCGTCTCCATTTTCGCCTTCAAAACATTTTTTTTGTAAGAGTAATAGGGTCTCGTCGCGACGAGGTGTACCTTATCTCGGACTGGGCGAAGCGCTTTAAATTTAGCTATTACGGCCATAGTTAGAATTTGTAACTCATCCCAAAGCTTGGTAGAAGAGGAAATTGATAGATTTCTTCACTTGTAACTCTATTGACGTAGAATATATTATTTCTATTGTAAGCGTTTGTAACACTNCCAACAACCTCTAAAACGGTTTTNTTTTTGAATTTAAATTTCTTTTTAATCGTAACATCAAATCTGTGGTAGTAAGGCAATCTTTGGCTATTAAATTCTCCCAATAATGTTGAAATGTTATCGCTGTTATTGGTTATAGGATCTGAGGTTACTCCACCAGAGAAGTCTTCCGGTTGGTAATAACCCGCCGTTGGTGTAAATGGTAAACCTGAACCAAGATTCCATCTTATGTTGAAGTCAATATCTTTTTTCTTACCGAAAATATAAGAACCGACAATGTTGATGTTATGTCTTCTATCAAATACCGGGAAATATTCATTAAATCCATCCCAACGCACGTTGTGCCCATAAGAATATACCCCCCATAAAAATAGGCGGTCTTTGCTATATTTAATCAGGAAGTCTGCTCCCAACGATTGGCCAGATTCAATAATGAAATCTTTCTTGAATACATCGTCAATGAGCTCAAAAGCGGCGACATCGTCATATAGCTTGTTTTGATTGATGTTGCTTAGNTGAGAGAAGTATTTATAGTATCCTTCAAGATTCACAGTTACGTTTTTTCCTAAATCAACTTCAACGCCAGCAATTGCATGCCAAGCNTATTGTAGCCCGTTGTTAACCTGTCTCGTATTGCCAAATTCATTNACGAATTGATCTTGAACATTTGTTGGTGCGCTCAACAAACCGTTAAAGAGGTTGATGATGTCTTTATCCGAAGATGCAGAGGTGAAATTTTGCGAAAAACGACCTCCTGAAAATTTGAATCTAATGTTTTCAGTGGCATTATATTTTGCACCAACTCTAGGTTCAAGTGATATTGTATTCAGTGAAGCATAAACCTGAGCGCGCATTCCTGTTTGTACNACCCACCTTTTAAATACCCCTCTGTAGTTAAAGTAGCTGCCAATTTCTGTCGTAAAGTTTTCGTCTTCAATTTTTCTTCCAACCTCGTTGAAGGTAGTGTAACGCGTGTTGAATCCATTTAAATTAAAACCGTAATTGATTTCACTTTCATTTTTCAGGAAAAGGCTGAAATCAAAACCTAGATCAAAACCTCCGATACTAGAGGTACGTGGTTCTAATTCTGACTCGGTGAAAGTTGTGGTAAAGTTACTACCGTTTACGTGCCCTCTAATGAAAATTGGTGAACCACTAGGAACAAGTAGAAAATTAATTCCACCACCTGCAGCATTCCAATTTAAATCTGCNATATCATAATTAACACTGTCCTGATTGCTAAAACCAAAAGCACTGAACTTGCTTCCTCCATCACCTGTAAACGTTACTTTTCCGTACAAATCAGTGAAGTTAAAAGGCAAACCGTTTCCTTCATTTATGTTTGGGTATAGTGCTTCAGATGTTACGTCTAAGAGACTTTTTTTGGCTGAAAAAATATAGGAGCCTGCCCGGGGTGAATCTCCTCTTTTCTTACCTAAGGGTCCTTCTAGCACTAGCTTTCCCAAGAATGGTGATGCGGAGGCTTTTCCTGAAAATTTCTTTCTATTTCCATCTCTGTACGTAATGTCCATTATTGAGGAAATTCTACCACCATATTTTGATTCAAATCCACCTGTGTAGATGTCTACATTTTTAATCAATTCAGTCTCGAATATTGAGAAGAAGCCAATGGAGTGGAAGGGATTGTAAATCGTCATTCCATCNAAAAGTATTTTATTTTGAATTGGAGTTCCCCCTCGCACGTACAACTGTCCGCCTTGATCACCTGTTGTAATCACTCCTGGTGTAACAGAAAAGGCTCCCACGATATCATTTTCAGCACCGTAGCTTGGTATTCTCTCTAGCCCCTCTTTGCTTATTTTTAATTTAGATATCTCAATTTTAGTTCTTTTTGTTTTACTTTCTGCCGAAACTTTAACCTCATTGAATTCTTGAACTGATTCAAGCATTTTTAGCTCAAATTTTACATCAACAATACTTCTTTTTGTGGTAAGATCAACGTTTTGAATTTCATCTGCATATTTGAAATTATCCACCTTAATGAGGTATCGATCNCTCTTTAGTTTTGGGATTTGAAAGAAACCATTCAGATCTGTTACGGCACCTGCTACGGTTGAACTGTCTTCCCTCAGTAATTTCACTTTTTCATATGCCAAGGGTTCTCCGTTTGATTGGTCATAGACAAAACCTCTGACTGTTTTGATTTGGCCCAAAACTTGGGTGGACAAAAGTAAAATTGAAATGCAAAGAAGAAAGTTTTTCATAGTATAGTGATGTAGGGTGCAAATTTAATGAATTGTTTGCAATTTTGAGTGGTCTTNTAAATAACTAACTTTGACAAGNACTTTANNNTTAAAATANGNTATNATGGATATGGAATTGAATAGAATTGAAGCACCNTACGTATTTGAATTAAACGCTAAAAATGATTTGTCTTTGGTGATAGATTCTTCNGCTGATTTGGAAGGGAAGAATAAAGGTATGACNCCNATGCAGCTNCTTCTTGGTGGTTTAATGGGCTGTATGTCCATTGATGTAATNCTTGTCCTTAAAAAACAAAAAATATCACCAAAGGTNTATCGGGTAGAGGCGCAAGCAAAAAAGAAGGAAGGTGTTCCTACGCCCTATGAGCAAATTCATTTTAATGTATTCATAGACAAAGAAATTGATTTTAAGCGNGTAGATAGAGCACTAGACCTTTCGCTGAATAAGTATTGTTCAGTNCGCGCCAGTCTTCATCCTGACATTAATGTCAGCTACGAGATACATGGTGTCTAAGAGAACAAAGAATCTACAAATGATTTTTTGTCAAAAAGTTGTAGGTCCTCCATCTGNTCNCCAACACCAATATATTTGACAGGTATTTGCATCTGATCAGAGATGCCNATAATGACACCGCCTTTAGCTGTTCCATCCAGTTTAGTTACCGCAAGGGCATTTATATCAGTGGCTTGGGAAAATTGTTTTGCTTGCTCAAATGCATTTTGTCCTGTAGATCCGTCAATGACTAAAAGAATTTCATGAGGAGCATTTGGAATTACTTTTTGCATCACATTTTTAATCTTAGAAAGTTCATTCATAAGATTTACTTTGTTGTGTAGTCTTCCTGCGGTATCAATAATGACGACCTCTGCATTTTGAGCCTTGGCAGATTGGAGTGTGTCAAAAGCTACACTTGCAGGATCTGCACCCATTCCTTGTTGAATAATTGGCACGCCGACACGCTCAGACCATATAACAAGCTGATCTACTGCAGCGGCTCTAAAGGTATCTGAAGCACCTAAAACAACTTTTTTTCCTGCTGCTTTAAATTGATGGGCGAGCTTT
>NYTQ01000151.1 GCA_002683585.1 Cryomorphaceae bacterium | reverse complement strand
GTTTACCACCTTAACATCCTCTACAGGACTTATTTCTTGGACGGGGATGTTTGTTGAAGAACAAGAATTAACTGAAAAAGCTAACAATAGAATAAAGTAAATAGTTTTTAACATATATTATTTGTTAAACGATTCAATTGCGGCATTTACTACACTTTTACTATTGCCTATAAAAACCTGTTCCTCATTAATAATAAAAGGTCGCTTTAAAAAAGTGTATTCCTCAAGCATATAGCGTTTAAAATCAGCTTCTGTCAATTCAATTTCATTAAGGCCTAGCGCTCGGTATTTCATTGCTTTTTTTGAAAACAAAGCTTCATAAGAACCGACCTTTTCTTTTAAGTCATCCAAGGCCTCTTCTCCAATATTTTCCTCCTTNATATTTTGAAGAATAACATCNCTACCAGGNTTTAGCTGTTTTAAAATACGCTGATTTGTGGAACAGCTTTTTAAAAANTATATTTTTTTCATTCTTTTTTCTTCAAGATAATTTTAAGTAAAACTCCACACTAAAGAACTTTTATATGCNCCAAATCGTTAGTTTTACGCCTCTAAACTTCAAGTCAAAATTAGCAAAACTAAATGAAGTCACTTAAACATCTAAATAAATACTTCCTTAAATATAAATGGCATTTTTTGCTTGGTATTTTATTTACGATTACAAGTAATTATTTCGGGGTACGAATGCCCCTGTTCGTCAAAACAACGGTAGATTCCTTNATGTCTGATATAAAAATTGAATCTATCAACGATGCACTATGGATCTCTCTAAAAATTGGAGGATTCTATATGCTACTTTCACTTGCAAAAGGCTTTTTTNTATTTCTAATGCGTCAAACCATTATTGTAATGTCAAGACGAATAGAATTTGACCTTAAAAACGAGATTTACAAGCAGTACCAGAACCTTGATCTTTCTTTTTACAAAAAGAACAATACTGGTGATTTAATGAATAGGATTTCTGAGGATGTTAGTCATGTTCGAATGTACCTAGGACCTGGCGTGATGTATTCCATAAACCTTGTAGTGCTTTTCNCACTAGTCGTTTATCAAATGATCATGATATCACCAAGCTTAACNGCTTTAGTGCTAATCCCATTACCGTTGATGTCTTTCTTAATCTATAAAGTTTCAGCCAAAATGAACTTTTTGAGTAAAAAAGTTCAAGAAGAACAATCTATGCTCTCCACAATTGCACANGANAGTTTTTCAGGAATGAGGGTCATAAAAGCCTATAGCCAACAAGATTCAGTTAGCGGTAAGTTTGAAAATGCGGCAAATACATACAAAAATAAAAGTATGAAACTCGTAGTGGTNAATGCACTATTCATTCCAACCATTCTTTTCCTTATTGGTCTAAGTACTTTACTTTCAATTTACATCGGGGGGAAGATGTCGTTTACTAATGAAATTTCACTTGGAGGTATTGTAGCGTTTATATTCTTCGTGAATAACCTGACATGGCCATTTGCCAGTATAGGCTGGGTGACATCCTTGATTCAACGAGCAGCTGCATCACAGCAAAGAATCAATGAATTTCTTTGGGTCAAAACAAATGAAAATATAGAGAATGAAACAGAGCCCTATTCCTTCGCAGATCACATTTCTTTTGAAAATGTTTCTTATACCTATGAAAATACTGGAATAGAAGCTATTAAAAACCTATCNTTTAGCATCCCAAAAGGAGAGACCTTCGCCATCATTGGAAAAACAGGAAGCGGTAAATCGACAATTCTCGCCTTGCTGCTTCGACAGCTCAACCCCAATAGTGGAATCATTAGTATTGATGGGAAAAATTCATCCTCCATTAAAATAGACGGATTTAAAAATGCTTTAGGCGTGGTTCCGCAAGATGTTTTCTTATTCTCAGATTCGATTCGTAACAATGTAAAATTTGGCTCAAANAACCCTGAGGTTTCTGATCAAGAGCTNGATGCTGCATGTGAAACAGCTGACATACTCAATACAATAAAACAACTTGAGCATGGCTATGAAACAATACTTGGAGAGCGTGGTGTGAACCTCAGTGGTGGTCAAAAACAGCGCCTTAGTATTGCAAGATCATTACTCAGGAATCCTGAAATCCTTGTGCTAGATGATTGCTTATCAGCTGTGGATACAGAAACGGAGGATAAGATTTTAAAAGAACTTCAAAAAGANANAGAAGAAAGAACTACGATTATTGTGAGTCATAGAATTTCGACAATTAGAAATGCAAAGCACATTATCGTAATAGACGAGGGAACGGTTATTGAACAAGGAAGCCACTCAACGCTATTAAAAAGAAAAGGGTTTTATTTTGACTTATACAAAAAGCANCAAAGTGATTTNNAGGACGACATNGTTGATGATGGCAACGAAATCGGGAATTAGATTTGAAAAGAATTGGATTATTATCAGATACACATGGATTTCTTGACCCTAAAATTAAATCCTATTTCGCCGAGGTCGATGAAATCTGGCATGCTGGTGATATAGGCTCAATAGAGGTTCTAGATGAACTAAAGGCCTTCAAAACCACAAGAGCAGTATGGGGAAATATTGACAATAAAGAAATTCGTCAAGANACNGATGAGTTTCTCAGGTTTNAAATAGAGGGTGTTTCTATACTTATAACGCATATTGGCGGAAAGCCTGAGAAATATTCCAAACCTGCATTTCATGAGCTGCAAAAAAATGGTGCCCCTACCCTCTTTGTTTGTGGTCATTCACACATCACATTGGTTAAAATGGATCAACGTTATAAAATGCTATGGATGAACCCTGGAGCATNTGGTTACAAAGGTTTTCACAAAGTAAAAACGATTCTTAGATTTAACATCACAAAGGAACGCATTCACGATTTAGAGCTCATCGAACTCGGAAAAAGAGCGTAGCTAATTCGGCTTTAATTTCATTATACCCTATTCACGGTATTTGAATTCAATCTAACGACATTTAATTTTGAACTCTAATTCATTTCAGTNNAGATACATGGATGTCAGAAAACCANAAAATGTTCATATTAAACAACCAAATAAGGTTGTCGAAAGAAACAAGCTTTTGCATGCAAACCCTGCAATAGTGGTAGATAGACTCAAGGCCTCACACTGGCGGTTTGAAAATGTGATAATTCCAAAAATTGAGCAAAGCTTTGTAGGCCTCATGAAGATTTTCCCTGAGAACCCTTCTTTAGCAGTTCTATTTAAGGTTTTTATCAAATTTGAACTGGCCATGAAATTCCATATCTCTATTGAAGAAGATATCATTTTCAAAGAATACCTTTCGCAGCAATCAAGGGCTAATGATTCCGATTCAATATCCCATGAAGACGAAGAACCCTTTTTATGCGAAATTATTTACCTATTGAAAAAAGAGCAATGTGCTGATAATCCCTTTTGTAGAATATTAATTCAGCAACTTGAAAANTTTGAATTGGAATTAGAGGAGCATGCCTGGATCGAGGAGAATATTATTTATAAAAAAATACGCGAGCAAAGAAAATAATGGAATCACATTCAATAATTCACAAAAATCCATTTGGGTATATATCAAGATGCGACTGCTGCAGTGANATTCAGCTCTGTTTGGGCAATATGGTATTGGTCATGACAGAAGAGGATTTCGAAGACTTTAAATTCACCTTCTTTAAGCTGAATGATATTGAAACCGCACCCTTGCATAGAGATGGGAGGTTCAAAAGATATACCATGCAGACATCATTTAAAGACTTGACATTAAGTCTGTCAGTTCGCGAATATGAATGGACAACTGACCTACTTAATCTTGCTAGCTTAAGTATTCTATGCAATACGAACCTGAATTAACGGTTCATTTCTNAGAGTAGCTCATTTTTTTATCTTTTCTCGTTTCAACTTATACCATNTCCCCANTCATTTNAGGTCACAATGATTCCCCTTTTTTAAATGAANGAGACNCGTAAATCAGCATTTATGAATTTNCNACGCNTCATTGANAGATATGAATTATCTTTACCTCAATTGAACTAGCAAACAAAGAAAACCNATCGCATGACATCAGGAATTATAGCCATACTTGACGATATAGCAGTGCTCATGGATGATGTGGTGATCTTAAGCAAAGCTGCAACAAAGAAGACCATCGGTATCCTTGCTGATGACCTTGCTATCAATGCAGATAAGGCGTCTGGATTCATGTCAAGTAGAGAGCTACCCGTCCTATGGAAATTAACAAAAGGATCTTTCTTAAATAAAGTCATTATTTTACCCGTAATATTTCTGCTTAGCGCTTACCTTCCTATTGTTATTATTCCCATACTTATTTGCGGTGGTGTTTATTTATCCTTTGAAGGAGCGCTAAATGTATACAAGATGTTCTTTAACAAAAAGAACAAAACGAGTGACAAAAAGCAAAATCAAATAGAGGACCCAGCCGTCTTAGAATCAAAAAAGATAAAGTCAGCGATTTTAATTGATTTTATTTTATCCATTGAGATTATCATCATTACACTCGGCACTGTTCTAGACCAAAGCATCTCAATACAAATCATCGTTGTTTCAATCATCGCTTTACTTTCGACTATTGGTGTTTACGGATTTGTAGCCCTTTTGGTCAGGATGGATGATGCTGGTTATAATCTCATTTCAGCGAGCGAAAACCCCCTCATGAAAAAGACCGGTTTTTTTATGGTTCGTGCACTTCCTGTAATCATCCGAGCGCTTAAAATCGTGGGTACACTTGCCATGATTCTTGTGGGTGGGGGTATTTTTGTCCACAATATTGATTTTGTTCATGAGCTGGTACATGGCTGGCCTATCTATCCTGCAGATTTTGTCATTGGATTAACTTTCGGTTCAGCATTTCTCTTCGTGTATTTGTTGCTTAAAAAGCTATTTAATAAATAACAAACCCAATTTATATCCATAAAAAAAGGCCTCAAAAATGAGACCTTTATTTTTTTGGCGGAGAATGAGGGATTCGAACCCCCGGTACCTCTCGGTACAATAGTTTTCAAGACTACCGCAATCGACCACTCTGCCAATTCTCCGAGGCAAAAGTAGTAATACTTTCATAACTGACAAACATTTTTTTGTGTTCCTTATCAAGATCATTTCTCATAAGCAAAGATTTATCATTTTAAATGTCCTAGTTTCGGTTTTAAAGGTGTTTCAAAACAGTAAAGACCTATATTTGTTAGATAGATATGAAAAAATTAAATCAAGTCCCTATCGAGTTGATCAACTCAATGAACAAGAACACATTGATGGAGCAATTGGGGATAGAATGTATTGAGCTTGGAGAAGATTATGTTGTCTCTAAAATGCCGGTGGACCATAGAACCCATCAGCCTATGGGACTGCTTCATGGAGGTGCAAGTGCGGCACTCATTGAAAGCATTGGCTCCATGGGTTCTACTCTATTGTTAGACATCTCAAAACAGCATCCTGTGGGTATCGAAATAAACGCCAATCACATTGGAGGAATACGTTCTGGGAATGTAATTGCAACGGGTACCATTGTACATGCGGGAAAACGAACCCATCTTTGGCAAGTAGATATTAGAGAGGAAGGTACAGACAAACTCGTTTGTTCTGGCAGATTAACGGTTATGATAATTGATATTTAAAAATGTCCATGGACCTTTTGGCATATCGCATACCCAATTACTCATCTGTCGAGAGCTTGGGATCATTCAAAGTAATGAATAACGATGTCCAAAAATCCATGGGATTCGTCGTGTCAAATTTTTACGACACAAAGAAGTTTGTGTTTGAATCAAATAGCCGAGAACCCTTTGAACCGAATAGCTACGCATTACATTTAAATGAGCAACAACCGATATCTATATCAAAAGAGCGCTACATTAAGCAAGGAAGACTTGCGCTAAAGCTGATGCCTCAAAAGGG
>NYTQ01000150.1 GCA_002683585.1 Cryomorphaceae bacterium | reverse complement strand
TAAAATCCGTCCGCAAAATCTGTCATAAAATCTGTCCATAAAATCCCGGGTATGGCTCCTGTCACATCCTGATTCTTGTCGAATATGTCACGCACATGATTCAGAATCTGCCCAAAAGTGAATGTGCCTAACTGCTCGTTAAGACTGTTAGTTGCTAAATTCTCTGGTATTTCATATATGCCTTTGTCTGCAACCTTGTCAGTACTGCTGTATCCTGCTAACCTAATCTGATCATCTACTTCCAATGCTTTTTTAAATTTTACAAATTTATTTTTTGTTCCTGTTTCTATTGTGTAATCTGTAGTCAATGTTTTTCTCAGACCATTCACAGATACCGATACTTCAAGATCTGTGAGATCAGCAGAATCCTTGTAGAAATCTATAGGAAATACTTGTTTTTCTGTTTCATCAACTATGAATGTCCTGATCACACGCTGTTTGCTCTCGGCAGTCCTTTTGATCCAGGCACTTCTTGAGTTGTGAGTGCTTCTTCCTGTAGTGTAGTGCAAATGGCCTTCTGCTAGATTTTTTGTCACTGTAGTAGTGCCACTCTTGTAAGTGAACGTTCCAGAAGTATGATCGGAATCAAACACAATATCACCTACGTTATTAATTGTATTGTATTTTACTTTGATTCCTAAGACTGTGTCTGTGGTCGCTGTATCTGATGTGGCGAATTCAAAAACTTTTGCTCCTGTGAAACTCGAATTTGGATATGTTGTTGTGTCGTCGAACGCAGTGTGATCGTTATCAAACATGGCAAACAACGGCTGTTGGTTCACTCCTGTTTTTTCTTGTGCTTCTATAAACGATTCTGTTGCACTGTCATAGCGGAAAGTTTTTCCCTGGTTGGCTGTTCCAAACTCTATGAATATTGAGTCATTGTCTGCAGGAGTGGCATCTGATGATTCAGTTAAATTAATTACTAGTGTGCTATCACCCGCTGTCACAAAGTTCACATCATATATCTTGTTCTTGACCGTGGGATCTGTGTCTGCTGAGAACACCACCCTCATTCCGTCTGCCAACGTTATTCCATCTATAATGTAACCCGTCTGTTTAACCACTGTGCTGAATGCGTCTTTTGTGACTGTGTCGTAAAGTGTAACGGATCTTTTAGCCACTGTTCCGTGATTGTACAACGCTAGTCCTGAATCAAATTCTATGATCGGTCTCTTTGCCCTGTCATCTTCATCGAGTGTTGTAGTAAACCCACTGGCTGTTGCAGTTTCTTCGATTACAGACTTGTGGAACCATCTGTTGTATCTAGACCAAGCATTTTGATCTTGGGAATCCCTCTTGATTGTGATATAATCTTTTGTATCTGGTGAGTAGTATGCTTTGGCATATGGTCTTGAATCGTATCCTACCTGGTCATACAATATGGTAGATTCTGTTGCATAACTTCCAGGAGTGATAAGGTCTTCCACATCAGTAAGTGTGATTGCGTCACCGACTCCTTCAACATAGTATTCTTTGTCTTGATAAGCACTTGCTACCAATGAATTTGTAAACTTTATCTTCATTCCATTAGACAAGTCTAAAGTCCGTAGGCTATAGTTTTTTACACCAACGATATCATTTTCAACATTAATTGATGTAGTGCTGACTGCATCTCTGATATACATTGTGCCATACATAGCATCATGGTTACCACACTGGTAATATAAAGTGTCTGGTGCACCTGTAGTTGGCACAGTAAATGTAACTGTTCCCTCATCAGCACCGTTGTTGGTCACACCTGTGTCAAATATTGTTGACGTGGATCCGTCTGCGGATACTTTACTCTTGTATGGTTCTGTCATTATCCAGAACGGATGTCCTTTTGCATTTACATTAAATTTGTAAGTGTTACCCCTATAAAGAGTCAGTATAGGATTGTCTTCATTTTCTCTGTGCGTAAAATTATATGCACCTTTTTGCTTGTTCTCTACCGAGTATTCTACCACTGCATCTGGTCCAACTGAATCTATCTCTATCGATCCAGGCCCTTCTGGTATCCAGTAGTACTCTCTGTAGTTGATCAACTTGTCATAATCTATGGCAGGATTCCAACTGTACACAGTCTCCTTGTTTAGTCTGTCGTGATTGTTTGTTTTACCGCCGAGAAATTTTATCTGGTTTATGTAGTCATCATATGTGCCTGTGAACTTGACCTGGTCCTCAGGATTAACAGATGTTGTGTCTCTGTCAGTGTATGTCACAGTAGGCTCTAACTGGTATGCGAATCTGTCTCTGCTTGTTGCTGTTAGGTATCTATCTGTGACATTCCTTGTGTATGCGTCCTGTCTGCCTATGTAACCATCTAGTCTTTCCAACGAACCTTTCTGTACCAAAGGATCCATTGTGCTGGCCAAGAATCTTTGGTTGGCGTCTGTCCTATAGAAAGCGGGTAGGTGTTGGACAGTACGTCTGTATTCGTTNNTNCCTTGTTTNACAACTTCGNTNTTNNTTAANGNGTTNGTTGGATTGTCNGCCATTAGTATCCTGANCCACTACTGCCGNTGCTTGAACCGGAACCTGTTGTAGTAGAGCCTGACACTGCTGATCCTGTGGAAGTGTTTGTCGTGGCAGTTGATGTCGATGTGACCACAGTTCCTGAAGCCGCTAGTTGGTTGGCTCCAAGTGCTGTTATTATTGACACATCATCAACGGTGGCCCCACTGATGAAAATCTCGTCTGCCGCGGAGTTCAGTTGGAACAGAGACCCAAAACTTTGTCCTGACTGGTTGGGCACAATCACTGCTGTCAATAAATCTGGAGCAAGTTGATTGTGTATGTAAGCGGCTAATTCCGTAAAATAGAAAGCGTCTCCAAAATCCCAGTTGTCCAGTGCAAAAAACTCGTTGATCGCGGAAATTACTCTCGTCTTAATAATTGCATCTGACACGTTGGTCTTTGGGTTTTTAACAACTTTGAAAGTTGCCTGTAGTTGTTCTTCGGCGTTTGAACCAAATAGTATCTTGTACTTCACTGGATGATATATTATCTGGTCTGAAAGTGACTTCAATGGGTTAAGTGTCCCTGAATAATTGATCCTTAATTGGTCTGGTGTTGATGTACTTGGTTTNCTTCCACCGTCTTGTAACCATATTCTGAACAAGTTATCATATGTTCTCTCCAATAGATACACATCAACAATGTTGGACACGCTTGGGTCAATCCTAGTTTCCTGTCCTGCATGATGTTTATATTGNAAGTTAATTGCACTTCTGCCTTTTCTCGCTGTGTAGTCTGTCGTTGTAGTCAATGTGTTTGTTGTTGAACTGTATTTTTTAATCACGTCCTCGGCACTGTTATAGAAATAAAACAACTGATTATCTGTGTACGTTGTGGTGCTAAGATTGATATCTGTTTCTTTGTCTGCAACAACAAAGTTTGTGGCCGCATATGGCTTGAATCTCTCAATGTTATCATACGAGGTGTACTTCTCGAAGAAAACAAACTTAGTGGATTCCGATAAAGTTGGCTCGACGTATATGTCAAACAACTCTGGATTATCCACGACACCGTCATCGTCTGCGTCGAAGAATCCCACTTTTACTTTCCTGTTATCCCTGAAACCATCTGCTTCGGTCACTACGTCAACTACCTGCCATGTTAACGGATAGCCAACACTGTTACCTGATGATACAATGCTGTTTGTTTTAAGTATTTTTACTGTGTCTTTAACACTTTTTCCTGTGGTGTAGTCGTAAATTTTTTCTTCAACATCGTAGTGGAATTTGTTCTGTGACTCTGATTCAAAAACATAATCTAATTTTCTGTACTGCACTGTGTAAGTGTTTCCATCGTTAGTAAACTTGAACCACCAACTTGCGTCAGCATTTGTGCCTGCCGTAGATCCTGCGTTTGCAGTATCAAAAACTGAGCTTGTGCTTAGGTTTGTTGAAGTAATCACTTTCCAGGTCTCTGAATCAATGTCGTATCTAAGTCCAAATTCCTCATAGGCCTCTATTCTGTCTTGTAAATCTGTCTCTAATGTTGAAGGAAAATTAGTAGTAAAATTTGGAATGATGGCACTCACGACTGAACCTTGTGGGACTATATCAGTAAGCGTGACTGGTCCTTCGCCCGATTCAAGATCTCCAATACCACTGTTTGCACCATCTAGGACCACTGTGCCAATTTTAGCCCATGCTCTGTCTTCGGCGTTGTCTGTTGTTGAAGTTACCAAAGTACCATTTAAAAATTTCCTAGTATCTGGTGATGTAAATTTCACTAGTGCACCTGGTTTTGCGTACTTCATGTTAGAAGTTGCTGAATCTCCTATTACCAATGCACCGCCTGATGTGAAATACCCTGTGTTGGTGTTTGTGGATGTTGTTGTAGAATTCCATGTAGCCGAAAGTGTGCTTACGTCCTTGGTGCCATACTTTGTGTAATAAAACTGTCTAGCATATGCTTCTTTTAATTTTGCTTCAACGGATGTGTCTATTGTAGACTGTATGTCACTCTTGTTGTTAAATGTAAATGTAAATTGTTGAACTGATTCTTCCCTGTATAGTATTCCATCATCTGCGAAAACACTTACGTTCGAGTATGCTCCTGTTGGATCTAATATCTCTTTTGCTCTTGATATACCAGACGCTGATCTGTTCAACGATCTTACTTTAACAATTTCCTGTGATGCACTCAACGGCACTACCTGATAATCTTCTGCAGTGATCATTCTGTTTTGAGAGTAATAAACTTGTGATGCTTTTTCCTTAATAGAATCATTTGATTCAGTCGCCGCTGAATTGTAAACACTTGCCTTTAAACTCATGTTCATGGTCAGGGACTGCTGTGCACCGTTGGCGTCTGTGTAAGGCACAACCAACTGTATGTTCTGCATGTCCGATGACTGTATAGCATACTTGGCATTGTCNCTNACCCTGTANTATGTNCTGAAGTTGCCTAANGGTATGTTTGAGAAGTTNNCNTCNCCNAACACNAGNTCTATTGCNTCATNGTTTTTTGTTACGACGTTGAATATGTTCCTCTCTGCTTTGGATAAGGAGTTGTAAATTGCGTTGTTCCCAGACATTGCAGGAACCTTTGTCCACGCTTCTGACAACTGTCCGAACTGGTCTAACTTGTATAGCCATACATCGTTGTTGTTGATGTTGGATACATCTAAAGGTTTTACATAGTTGGTCACAGAGCTGTCCACAGTGAAATCGGTTTGCTGTAATGTACCTTGTTTGAACATAAAGAAGAAACCTGTGTTGTTTGAACTGTCTCCGGAACCATCTGACCTGTACGTATATGTCAGTCCCGTACCCGGTACTGGTGAAGATTCATATATGGAATCTGAATCAGTTATGGTGCTTGGTACTATTTCAAAAGCTCTCGCTATACCTCCCACTGATTTCTGGAACTTGAATATGGGCAGATCCAACTGGTTGGTACTTAATGTGTACACCTCAGTGCTGATACCACCTATGGTATCTGATTCCCTAGGGTTACCAAACAGTTGACCTGTCTGGTTGGCCGCATTCAATATTGCTGTGAATTGCTCTCTGTAATTGGAGTTTGCTGAATCATTCCATATGATGCTTGAATTTGCTAGGTTGGTCCCTGTGCTGTCTTGCACGTCCTGTGTCGTTGATATGGAATCTATCTTCAACATTCCTGTGGCTGGTTGATTTCTCTTGGCGTTGTAGTTTATCAACCTCGCTAATCTGAGAATACTGTTTCTTCTCTCAGCAGTCTCAAGGAAATTCTCTCTAGCATTCAAGTCAACCCTGAATGAAAGTGCCTGTGATATGTATGCGATTAGATCTATCAGTGCCACATACTCAGAACTCTCAACGAAATCATTGAAATCGTCAGGGTAGTTCTCTCTAAGATACGCTACCATTGTTCTTCTCAGTGTCTCAAAATCGTAACTTTTGAAATCTGCCTGTTGAAAAGCCTGGTAGATCTTTCTCCAATCTTCCGCTACTAATAATCTATTCTGTCTATCTGTTGTGGCCATTGTAATTACAATGGTATTTATATGTTAGGAAATGTGCGTATATTAAGATAGGCGTAACAACGAATTCTCATCGAAG
>NYTQ01000149.1 GCA_002683585.1 Cryomorphaceae bacterium | reverse complement strand
CCGTCCACTGTTAGGTCACCTACCCTTAGGTGTTCAATCCTACCAGTTGATCCTTTAATTCTTAGTGCTTCTGTCGTTGTCCCACCATCGTTTACTGTAAAAATTATATCTTTGTCCTGTGTCGTCTGTGCAATAGTGAAATCATCACTCGAGAGTGACATCGTAATGTCTGATCCTACACCAATCGTAACGCCTGTGTCATTAAGCACTCCCAATGAGCCTGATGTTGTGTCGTTGGCATTTGATCTAAGATAGTTTGCCGCGGCAACGCCACCCAATCCATCCGAATCTGTTGCAGTCCCTCTGAACTTCGCTGAAGACACTGAACTTGAAAGTTGAATTCCTTGTGCAACTGATGAAAAACCACCTGCTATTAATGCCGCACCGTTTGTCTCTGTCGAACTTGGAGTAAATGCTATGTTTGATACAATACCAACCACGGTGTCATTTGCAACCATTTTAAGTATTGACCTGTTTACACCTGCGTTGTCCTCAACTACCTCATTTGTAAATGTAGTTACACCCGAACCTGCAACTGTAGTTGGGCCAATCAGTGTCCATGCTGAACCATTATACACATATAGTTGTGTGTTAGTTGTGTCAAACCACAAGTCACCTTGTACTGCGTTGGTCGGTGCAGATGTTGAATTTGCTGTTGACCCAACTGGTTTGAATTTTGATCCTGTGTAGACATTCAATTGGTTGTTTGTCCTGTCATACCACAGTTGTCCTTGGATTTTATTAGAAGGTGCTGTTGTGTTGTTAAAATTTTCTAGGAGTTTTACAAGGTTTTCATTCAACTTCTCACCGAACCCAGCATAACCTTTTCCGATCAGTGCTATGTCCGTTGTGGCAGTGTCGATTGTGCCATCTGCTAGGGTAACCAATAAGGTCCCGAATGTGTTGTTAATCTTGTATGCCATACTTTTAGTTGTTTGACTTGTTATCTCTAACGTCAGTCAAGAAACTCACATCACCAACTAGTTTGATCAATATTGCCGCTAATTCTGGTGTAAGCATAGAGTCGATTTTTGCCTCTTCCGCATCCGTCCATGCCGCCGCATAGTTGTCATTGATGTAGTCTGCTACTTCTTCTTTTGTTGCCATTTGAATGTACTCCTTATGCTTATTTATTATGCGTTTCAATCTGCTCATCGTCGGATATCCAAGTTAAGTCCTTGGAATTCGTCCCGTCTAGATCACGTATGTAAGTCTTGACGTTGCTCTCCGTAAGCACCATATTGTGGTATTTTTGATATCTTTTTTGTAATGCTTCTTCTTTTGTCATTGTGTAAACTAACTTTGCCCCTCTTTTTTTAGCAAGATTCATAATACTGTCTATACACATTTTAAGGGCTTTATGTCTTTTTCTCAGATTTGAGTCTTTGTCTGTGACAACCCATTCCATCAGTGCAAGAGCTGTCTTTGGGTACAAATAGATACCAGCGGCGCAAATTGGTTTATCATCTACTGAAACTATAACTCCGTCTTGGGGAAGCATATCCTTTGGTACGATACCAAACTCCCACTGTGTCCACCACTTGACTAGTGTGTCATAATCCTTGTCTCTGTCCCATGGTCTATCTTGCATTTTTCTGTATCACTATCTTGTTTACATTGAACGTTGATTCAAAACAGTAACGTACTGCTTCGGCAACTTCTTCTGCTGTTAACTTCGGTAGGTCTTCCCACACTCCTTTAGTCATGTCTGTGTCTACCACATCAGGACAAACATCAAACACTGACAACGGCTTTGATATCAATTCATCCTGCAGTTCTAGTATGTAAGCCATCAATTCTTTTTTTATTTCACAGTATTGCACATAGTCAAATTTGTTCCATATCTGGAATGGAGTTGTGTCCCTGCCTTCGTCTGTACCTGAAGTGCTTGTAATCACTACAACTTTCATACTATCGAAAGCATGGAGACCGTATATCCTTTTCAAAAGATTGAGTTGTCCCCTGCCTGCATGGGCATTAATTACAACAAGACCACAGCCTTCTATCTGTTCCATAATCTTTTCTTGATCTGTGATGAGGTCATAGCCGTTGCTCTTGCTCAAACCTACTACCTCATAATTTTTTGATTTATATAAATCTGCAATGGCTCTACCTATGCCTCTGGTATGACCTATTATGGCTATCTTATTTCTGTTTTCTTGATTCATACACATTCACTAGATTATCCAACCCTTCAAAACATTCAGAATAGTGTTGGTAATATTTTTCAAACTTATCTTTAGTGTACAGTGATTCTTTATAAAAGTCAATTAATAAGGTGGTTCTCTCGCTGTTATTTCTGTTAAAACCATTGTGTACCTGGATGTCTGGTTGGAAAATAAACGCTTCGCCTGTTTTCCACGTGTACAATTCTTGTTTTCTAGTTTCGAGATTCATCACATGCATACCACTTTGAACACCTCCTCCGTCGTCAAGGCACAACTGGTACCTCCAACCTCCTTCGTTGTCTGTGTGATTGCCAATTTTTGTGTTTGGCCCAACTGTCATTATAGCCACATTTGTTTTATACGGAAATTTCCTCAGTATTGAATACAGCATTGGGTAGTCATTAAAACTTTGTTGTTCCTGCTCGCCAATATAAACTGCTAGTGCCTGCCACTCTCCGTGAACATAGTCTCCAGACCGATCCTCAAAGTCTTCAGGTAATCCCCTGACACTGTCTGAGAAGTCTTCGGGTTCGAGGAATTTTTTATCAGACTGTGAATCAAACTCGTGTTTAATTTCAGACCAATACTTTTCCAATTGTATGAAACATTCGCCTTGTTTGCCTTGGTAAAAACTTTTATGAAGCATTTAGTATATTAACATTTTTGTCATGTATCTGTCTATCATGATCCTGCCAATTACTAAAAATTTGTTCGCCGTGGTTTTCTAATTCTTGCTGTTCAGTCAATTCAAAGTAATCTGTGAATTCTATGCCGTCAATTATAATTCTTCTGTTTTCTGATCCGAACACGTACACTATCGCTTCATCATTTCCTAGAGATACACCGTGTTTGCTGTTCTCCACCCTGGTCCATTTGCCATCTTCTTTGACCATGTGCGTTCCTGAAACTTGTACGCCTTTGTAATCATACAGGTTTTCAATCAAGAACTTCGCAGTTGCGAACACTTTTCCGCCTACCGATACTTCGTCACCTATGTCGACTAATTCTACCGCTTTGAACGTTCCATCTGCCATTGTGATCATTGTGCCTGGCATGAAACAGCCTCCGCCTGTACCACCACCACCTGAACTAGTGCCTCCTTCTGCGTTTCCGAATCCGGCCGCCGTGCTTACGAAGTTTATCCCGTTGTTGAACAGTGCCTTCCATGCACCACCTATTTTAACGTAGCCTGCTGTGATTGATTTCCACGCACCTCCGACCTTGAAGAATGCCGCATCAATGGCTTTCCATGCTCCGCCTACTTTGAAATTTCCTTGCACACCTATAGTGAATATCACTACTGCTTTTCCATCACCACCTGATCCACCTGGTTGTCCACCTATGGCAGTTCCTGCCGTGTAGTGCGACACGCCTGTGCCACCGGGTGTAACACCTGAACCATTGTTCTCTGTGCCACCTGCCGCAGTATTAGATCCTGAAAAACCGCCAGTACCACCGTTGTCGCCCGATCCACCATCACCTGATTTTCCACCGTCGGTACCTCCACCACCGGCTCCACCACCACCACCGTCTCCGGAGTGATCCTTACCATTTTCTCCCAGTGTGCCTGGTGAGTTTGTTGTTGCTGAATTTGTGTTGATCCCTGCTGTACCGTTTGAGCCGGCTCCTGCACCTGCCCCACCACCGCCACCGCCGGCTGTTGCAATCTCGTTTCCATCTACCAGTACCACGGTGGCACCTCCGCCACCTCCGCCACCACCTGAGTATGGTCGTGGTCCAGCGTCACCGCCTTCGCCCCCTGAATATCCTGCTATGCTTTTTCCATTTGTACCGCCTGGAGCACCACCACCAGATCCTCCTGCAAATGCTCCACCACCTACTGCGATGGTCATGGTCTTTCCTACGTTTGATGTCATTGAAATACTTGTTGCTGTCACGTAATGTCCAGCGGCACCCGTGCCTCCAGGACCACCTGCGTCAGATCCTCCAGCACCTCCACCNCCNNCCCANAGATGAACATCTATAGAAGTAGTGCCNGCCGGTATTACGGCCTGTTGTAGTGTACCTGNGTAGTTGAATGTCTTGACGACTGTTACCATGGGATTACGACTCCCTTACGAACCAGAGGTCTCCGTTTGCACCTTGACCTGATGTGGGTGCAGAGGTTTCTACGTATCTATTTCCAGCAATACTGTTACTGCTGTCATCGGATATAACCGAACCGCCCCATAGTTTCAGTGATTTAGTAGCCTGCCCTGTTGTTATCACGTCTGCACTAGTAGTTGATGATGATGACGTAATGTCAGAACCAACAGCGGCCAGTGTTAATGTGGTTACTTTCAAGTTACCTGTTGATGAATCTGTTGTTAAAGGTTTAGTACCTTTGTTTCCATCACCATCGTCTGTCATGTCTGACAATAGCAATAGTTTAGAATATGTTTGGTTCTCACCTGCTGTCCAACGGTTCTCTGAAACATCATAGAATAATCTAGCGTCATCTGTGTCACCAGTCTCAACAATTACACCTGAGTCTACTTCTGAATTTCCATTGTTTAATTTTATAAANGCATCATCGTATGTGTTTACGTTTACTGAAGTTGCATTATACTCTCCGCTGACATTAAGGTTACCAGTGATAGTAAGGTTACCTACCATGTCTATGCCGCCGTCGGCACCTGTAAGTTGTAAAGGTGTCTTTGTAGTTCCACCGTCGTTTACNGTAAATTTTAAATCTTTGTCCTGTGATGTCTGGGCAATNGTAACATCGTTGCTTGAAACCGTTACTGTTAATTCTTGTGCATCACCAATTATGATTCCTGAGTCTGTGTCTACTGTCAGTGCACCTGTTGTAGTGTCCGCCGCATCTGTTCTCAAGAAGTTACCACCTGCTATCAATGTGCTTGAAGTGTTTGACGTTCCTGATACATCAACAATTCCTGTCTGTGAACTAGATCCTTCGAATACTGCACCTAGTGTTGAGTTTAATGTTAATCCTGCTTTGATTGAAGCAAANCCTGTCTGCGTCACACTTGGTGTGAATGTTTCTTTTGAAAGTATNGCTACTCTTGTGTTGCCTGCATACATTGATGAAACGACTTTGTCTCCACCCGAACTACCAAGCGTCTCAATCTTCCAACCCGAAAGTGTCTGTCCTGATGTGTAAACTGGTCCAACTAGTTGGAATGCTGATCCTGTGTAGACATACAGTTGGTCATCGTCTGAATCTGTCCAAAGGTCTCCTGCTGACGGCGAGGTAGGTGCTGTTGCTTGTGATGTCGCTCCTCCTGTCGGTTCAAATGCTGTTCCGTTGTAAACTTTTAATTGTCCTGTGCTAGTGTCAAACCACAACTCACCTTTTAGAGGTCCTGTGGGTGCCGATGTTGAAGCGGCGTTCTCTAATAATTTTACTAGGTTTTCATTAAGACCTTCACCAAACCCTGAGAAGCTCTTACCGAACAACTGCAACGAAGTGGTGTTATCTACCGTTCCGTCTGTGATTGTTGTTACTACTGATCCGTCTGTTTTGTTAATTGTGTACGCCATTTGTAACTATTTAGCACCTTCCTACTACTATATTGATTACGCCTGTTTCGTCAGAATTGTATGATTCTAATGCTTTTCCTATTACACTTCCCACTGGTGGGTGTTCTGATTTTGTTGCACATCCTGTTCTTTCTGATGCCACTAGCATTGTGCCTTTTGAAATANTGCCATGCACTTTGCATTTTACTTTTCCGGCCAATGCAACAGGTTGTCCATCTGATTTTGAATTCATTATGTATGCAGGGTTTTCACTTATGACGCCTGCTACTCTTGTATCATACTTTTGCTCTGTTGTAGTAATTTCTTTAGTACCGCCAAACACTACCACCGTTCCCACTTCATAATTGTTGTCAGTTTCGTAGATCTCAGCCAAGTCAGCGTACTGCGCCGATGTTGCCTTTGCGTGTACGGTGCTATAACCTTTGCTTGACGTACCTATGTCATATGATGCATCGGCNTCCGGNGCAATGGCCTTTGATGTTATNGTGCCTGCCATNGTCAGTGTGCCCATTGTGTTGGCGCCTGAGCTTGTTAGATTACCTGTCACNTTACCTGATANCGCGGTTGTGANCGATGTTGCTGTGATCGTACCGTTTACTTCTAATGCTGTGCTAGGTGTTGTTGTACCAATACCTACCCTTGCAAGAGATCCATCNACTGTCATCACAGTNGTTGTAACACCACCGTCGTTTACTTTGAAAGTTATGTCTGTGTCTACCACTGTGTTCGCCACTACTACTCCAGTGCCATCNACTGTTATCGATAANTCACTGTCAGATCCTACCGAAAGTCCTGAATCATTAATGACACCAAGTGTGCCTGACGTTGTGTCATTGGCGTTTGATCTAAGATAGTTTGCCGCCGCAACACCGCCAAGTTTGTCTGAGTCTGTTGATGTGCCTGCAAACCTTAANTCAGATATATCCGTTGATAATGTTATNCCTTTTGTTACTGATGAGAAACCTGCTATCGCCGACTTNGGAGTGAATGTGTCCTCAGAAANGATTGCAATAAGATTTCCGTCATTGAAAAGTTTTGTTATGTTCTGTGTAGCATCATTGGAATCTAANATGCTGTCGAATGTAAATCCGCTTGTTGTACCTGTGGAACTAGGTGGTCCTACCAACACAGATGCTGTGCCGNTGTAGTAGTACATTTGTCCTGTATCCGAATCTATCCAGATGTCTCCTGCGGCCANGTTATTTGGCGCCGNNGATTGNTAAGGTGCACTTCCGCCTGCTGTTTGGAATGNTGTTCCGTTGTATACCTGTAATTTAGAATTAGTCGAGTCCCACCATAATTGACCTTNNATGGGTTTGGTAGGTGCTGAAGTGTTTGAAAAATTTTCTAACAGTTGTAAGAAGTTCTCAGCAATCAACTCTCCGTAACCTGCGTATCCTTTTCCTATNAAACTTAGATCAGTCTGTGTGTTTACAACACCGTCCTGCACAGTGTAGGCATTTGGTGATGCCGAACTATTTGTTTTGTTTACAGTGTATGCCATTAGTATCCTGTGTTACCACCCGATGTTGTTCCACTCACTGTGTTAGATGTTGACAGTGCAGTTGAACTAGTCTCAGTGAAAGTTGTTAAACTTTGTATTCTTAAAGTGTAATCAATCTGTATCAATCTGTTGAGTGATTTTTGCACTGGGTGAAATATTACGTGTGTCAACAGTTTGTTTGTTGAACCGTTCTCAGTCCCTTCCCAGCTCTTTAAACCTAATTCATCAAATACATAGTCCCCGTTGAAATCAGTTGTGTTATCAAACGCAGACTGCCCTGTTGGCTCTCCATAGTCCAGTGTGCAAGTCACAACAATGTCAGTGTACTTGTTGCCTGCTGTGTGTCTGACTTCCATCT
>NYTQ01000148.1 GCA_002683585.1 Cryomorphaceae bacterium | reverse complement strand
GGTCGTAAACATTTTAAATGCGAACAACATGCAAGTTAACCAAGGGGTAATGTCAATAAGCGCTCAAATTCTTAATGTAAACAGCGCTTCTGAAATCCTATTTACGGATATCAATCAAAACCCTTTATTGTTTAGCTATAATCTTAACACAAATGTGTTTTCAGCTTCCGTAACATTGGCAGAAGGAAACAATACTTTTTTCATCTCCGCTGCGAACAACTGCGGTAGTGATACGGATCGACTAAATATTGAATATACTAATTGTAAAGCACCCACTGGAGTCTTTACATACCCATTAGGAAGTACAACGGTAGAATCACCTAATGTTTTAGTACAAGCAAGCATACTTGAAATTACAGATGGAGCAATGGTGAGATTATTTATAAACAACAACCAGGTCTTTGGATTTAACTTCAATCCATCAACAGGGCTCTTGCAAAGTGACTTATCCCTAGAACCAGGTCAAAATGTGGTTAGAATAGACTTTGCCAACGACTGTGGTCAAGGAACAATTAACAATACGATTATCTACAATCAATGTGAAAAACCAATTATTGAGTTGATTCATCCTTCGGCATCAGGAGCAACAAGCAACAACCAGAATCAAAATATTGATATTCAAATTACGGGTACAGATATTTCCAAGAATAATATTAGTGTAAAGCTAAATGGTAAGCTAATGAATCTGTCAGCTGCTTCTTTTACAAATCAGCTATTAAGCTTCTCACTTGTTTTAGTGCCAGGAATTAATACCATATCTATTGATGTTCAAAACGATTGTGGTTCAGATTCAGAGGTATTTACAATTGATTTTGAAAATTGTATCGCTCCTTCCATTGTATTTAATGGAGTGCAAACAGGATTAATTACAATGCAGCAGAGTTTAGCTTTAAATATTACGCTGAATGAAATCTTTGGTTCACAGAACATATCCTATAAACTAAATGGCAAGAATCTTTCAGGCCTTCAGTTCAATGCGACGAACAATACACTGTCAGGAAACATATCACTCGCTCCTGGAGATAATTATTTTACTGTTAGTGCTTCTAACGATTGCGGAACAGCCATCGAGACGCTACACGTCATCTACAATGATTGCAAAGACCCTGTTATTTCAATTTCAGGCTTAGGTTCTGTCAACGGCGGAACAAATGTTTCTGTTAGTAATCCTACTTATACGATAATGGCAAGTTTAAGCAATGTTCAGCTGTCAAAAGAAATATCTCTAAAACACAATGGAAAAAACATCAACTTTTCTTTTGTTAAAGGAAAATTGTCAAGTAATGTAACACTCGGACCAGGCTTAAATACCTTCAATATTACTGTTCATACGCCATGTGGAGAGGCAAGTGAAAACTTGACAATTGTTTATGACGATTGTAAACCACCTAGTATAACGCTGAAGGTACCAACAAGCAATTCCATTCAAAGCACATCACAAAAGGTTCAAATCATTGCGAAAATATCAAACATAACGAGTATGAGTCAAATCAGCCTGGTAAATGGTGGTACTGCTGTTCCCTTTGCATTTAACAATGGAATCCTTAAAGCTCAAGTAACACTTACAGATGGTATCAATTCTGTTGTTCTCAAGGCTAAAAACCCTTGTGGGGAGGATACTGAAAGTATCTCTATAACCTATGAACCTTGTTTAATACCTCAAATTGTATTGAATAGTTCAACGCCGNCTGTGATCATGACAGCAGCTGTTCCTTTAACAGCAGTGATAAATAATTATGCAGCAAGTACAACAGTTACTATTAGCGTCAACGGTCACAGTATTTCCAGCGCATATTATCAAATTTCAAATGGGAATTTAACCGGGACTATCCCCTTAATAAGCGGAATGAATACTATNTCAATTTATGCTGTCAGNCCTTGTGGTTCTGACTCGGAGACAATTTCAATTCTAAGATGTAAAAACCCATCGGTCAATTGGATTAATCCCGCACTGGTCAATACAGTAGTGACAAGCGAAAGTTTCACACTCCAAGCAATGGCTAATAATGCCTTANATGCTTCAAATATTCAGCTNGTATTAAATGGTTCTGTTATTCAATTTGATTACAATGGAAACACCGAGTTGTTGAGCGCTAACGTTAACCTGANACCTGGAAACAATGTTTTTGCCATTCGAATTGAGAATACCTGTGGAGCGACAAATTCAAATATTTCTGTGATTTACAACCCAACAATAGAGGCTCCTCAAAACCCTGGAAGCAATAATAACGGCAACAGCGGAAATTTAAACAACAATAAAAATCCNCAGAATAACAAAGGCAATAAGACGCCCAATTCAACGACTAGNCCAAAAGGAAGCGGAAATTCACAAGGAAGTTCCNCGAAACAAACGCCAAAAAGTGGACAACCGAAATCAAATACGAATTCGGGCAATAAAATAAATTCAAATCAGGAAGAAGAGGTGCCCAAAACACCTATCAAAAACAATGGAAAAGGAAAAGGCCGATAGGCCTTTTTTTATTGGTTTTACTACTGTTTCTCATTAAATCTTAGTATGTTTGCAGACTAAAATTATTAACAGCTATGGCATTAATTGGTAAAATCAGAGAGAAGTCTGTTCTTCTTGTAATCATCATTGGACTCGCATTACTCGCTTTTATTGCGGGAGATTACTTTAGTACTAGAGGTGGTGGTGTTGAGGGAGAATATGGTGTTGGTCACGTTTTTGGAGAAAAAGTAGACATCAATCGATATAACTACCTTAGGTCAAGATACCAAGAATCTGCTTGGCCAATATTAGTTGATTCCCTTGTGATGACAAAGGAATATCAGGGGTTAGGAATATCCGTTTCTGACAAAGAACTCAACAGCTATTTGATGGCGACAGATGGATTTGATATTTGTCCAGATCAAAATATAAGATCTTTTTTTACAGATTCATTAACAGGCCAAATTACTGAGCAATCTAAGATAGATGGTCGTGTTAAANTAAAAAAGCAGCTAAGTGAAATCAAAAAAGATAAAGCNCAATGGAAAGACATCAAGCGCTATTATGCCAACCAAAGAATGCGTCAAAAATACATGGATGTTGTTTCACAAGGAATTTATGTCTCGACACTAGAGGCCGAGGANGATTACGCGGCAAAGAATGCAAGAAAAAACATTGACTATGTCTTAAAAAATACGAACAGTATACCCAACGAGAATATAGAGGTNAAAGCAGCAGAGCTTTCAGCTTATTTTTCAGCGCACAAATGGGATGCAAAATACCAAAGCGATGAGGCATACAAAGTGATTAAATTCTTTAGTATTGATGAATCTCCGTCAGCTAAGGATACAGCAAATTTCACGACAATGTATGCTNCCTTAAAAGATGGACTGAAAAACGCAAAAAACGATACAATNTANTCGAATTCAAAAAGTGANATCAAGCTGTCATTCTTTAATTCAAGATCAACCTTTGTTCCTGAAGGNCACTTTAAANCGGANGAGCTATTTACTTATCCAAANAATATGGATAGTACATTTAGCAATGCTGCCATTGGAGCAGTTGTGGGACCTTATGCTTGCGGTCCAAAAATGAAAACCAAAACAAATGGTTTAAATTATTATGCNGTATCAAAGGTCTTAGGGAAAACACCTTCACGCATCAAAGCGAGGCACATTCTTTTAGAAGTTAGTCCAGAAAGGGACTCAGCTGCGATTGTAAGCTTGTCTAAATCTTTATTAGGGCAGCTACAAAAAATAAAAGANAGAAATCCTTTATTNGAAACCTTAGCTAGAACAAACTCGGCNGATGCAAGCGTTGAATTTGATAANTTNCTAGAACTAACNTTAAACTACCCNGAGCAAGACAGAACGAAATTTTACGGAAATGAGATTTCAGCTTTTTGTACCAATAATCCGGTAGGAGCAATTGGCATTGTTCAGTCTAAATTGGGCACGCACATTGTTGAAGTTCTTGAAAAGGATGACAATAGTCTTCCAAAATTAGCGACCATTTTTAAAGAACTCAAACCTTCAGAGGAAACGATGAGTTTAAAAGAAAAAGAGTCGGACAATATGCTTAGTTCACTTTACCAAGGAGTTACTAAACTAAATTCACAAAAAGAAATCAGAAGCTTTTTTGATTCAATTGTTCGGGCTAAATCGTATAAACCTAGGGCAGTNAAATTAACAGACAACAGCCCAGTCGTTCCTGAAAACTACTTGAATAGCGCAAGCGCGGGAGACCGTCTGATTAGAGCAGCATACAAGGAAGGTGCGAAAGTCGGAACATTAGTAGGTCGACCGATAAGAGATAAGAATACCTATGTAATCGGTATGGTCTATTCTACAAGATCCAAAGGGTCACCAAGCTTTGATGAAATTGAAGACGAAATTCGTAAAAATTATATTCGTGACATGAAGGCTAAGATAATCATGAAAGAATTTGAAGGGAAATCTATTCAAGACATTGCAAAAGAACAGAATTTACAAGTTCAGTCACCATCGGTAACATTGAAAAGTCTNAACAATATTGATGCAACAGTTGGAGGAGCTTTATTTTCGGAAGTTAACAANAAAGAAAATATTGCACTCGANGCTATNGCAGGAGCNAATGGTGTTTATAANATATTTATAAAAACAGCAAACGTACCTGTTGAAAAGAAAAGCCTNAAGGTTGAAAAAGANCAGATGAATAAAGAGATGNTCGCTAAAATGGTGAAATCTCCAATCAATTATAACCAAAACAGAAAGCCATCAGAAGAAAGCTTTTTAATTAATGGTCTATACAAGAAAGCAGATATTATTGACAACAGAAAGCTATTGCAGCTTAATGTCAGGAATTAATCAAGGATTGATTAGCTCAAACAAGCCGTTAGGAAATCCTACCTTGTAGGAACTAAATCTTGAATCTGCTTTGTAATAATCTGTTGAAATAATCTGAGCTTTGCTTTTTAAAGCGTTCTCCCACGTATAATAATTATTCTCTCTCGATTCTCGGGTCCCAGAATCTGACCTTGTTCTGATGATGAAGTTTGTTGAAAGATCATGAATATCTGTTCTACTCGCAACGGCATCGTTTCTTAATAAGAACACCGTATTTTCATCATTAATATCACCATAATAAAACATGATGGGATCAATAAAAGATTTATATACATGTTGATTGCTTCCTTCTAAGACAAAAATAAACTTACCCCTAACCTCTTTAAGGGTTGGCCATCCTATGGTATTGATTCTTGACCTCGAGCTTGAACATTTGTCTTTAAAATGCTTCGGGCTGTATATTTGATTTGGCTTGAGAATGGATTTAATTTCATCCTCCAATGATATAAATGCAATTGAATCAAATGGAATGCAAGTCTGAAACCCTAGACGTTTTAGCGATTTTGATTCGTCCGCAGGATGGGAACCTTTAGCCTCTATATTGACATAAATTGGTAGGTGACCAGGATGAGCTTCACTCCAAGTGTTCAAGTCTTTTAAGGCCGATTTAAGGGTTAAATAATTGGTTTCAAAGTCCACATCGGAAATGTGTAATATTTTAAATCCAGGTTTCTTCAACACCCCTCCTTTGAGACGTTGTCTTTGACCAAAAAGGAATAAATTTACACGCCTCCGTTTGTAGTGGCCTCCCTTTGGATCATAATTGACATCTAGCTCTACTCCCCTAATGCCATAGTCATTAAACTGGGCTGCAAAAGGCAAATGTCCATAATCAATATAATCCGGATTATTTTGGTCACCGAGCTTACCCTGGAACTTTTTCAAGAAACGTAAAACCTTATGGTGAGGCTTCTTTTTATAGCTATTGTGTGAAGCTAAAATTCTAATTTGATTCAACGGAGTCGTATCACTAGGGAATTGACCATAGAAATAACCTATGCAAAAGATCATGCAATAAACAAGCAAATACTTCATTTATTAAAAATTTTAGAGATTAAAGATCGAAGCTCTGCTCTAATACATTCGTATCTCAAGTTTGGATAATCACTCATTTTGAATTGACCTATATTCGTAAAATTACGCTTCTTGAAAAAGT
>NYTQ01000147.1 GCA_002683585.1 Cryomorphaceae bacterium | reverse complement strand
CGCTGAAAGGAAGATATTAGATTGTTGAGCATCCTTTTGATAATTGCTGAGTTTGAGCATGGCTCAAAGTATTCTCGTCTGTGCGGTAGTTTTAGTTCATCGAGAAATTGTTTGATTTCATTCGTATTGAAAATCACACCATTTGAAAATGCATTGATATAGCATAAAACACCGAATTCGTTTTCTTCATTGATCATTGCACCGGACCCTCGTGTATCTATATATGCCAATACAAAGTGATTCGGAAGGTTCACCCCATAAATAGGAAGATCTAACGATTGTGCGATGATACTATACAATAGGCATATACTCAACGGGTTTCCTTTTTTACTTTCTAAAACAGTATTGATATAAGAATTCACCGGAGAATGGTAGTTCTTACTATCGCCGTGAAATTTGTGCGCCTTGAAGAAGATGCGATTGAAAATTTTTACCTGCTCGTAGGCCGTTAAGTGATCATTTAGCTCTAACCAGATATCCTGTCTTATCGTTTGAATAAAGCTACGTATAGATTCTTCGTCTAGACCAGGGTATTGGTACTTTGCAACAATAATTGCTCCTTCTAGAAGGTCTTTTTCAGGACAATTATTCCATTTTTCTAAACCTGTCTTGACTTCTTCAAATTGGATGTCATGAATAATGTTTTCAATTCTACTTTGAAACACTAAACCGTAATAGTCCTCTTCCCAAGATTTCTCAAGGTATGGAATAGCCGTACTGCCGCATTTTATGATTTCATCACGCACATGTAGGAATACATTCTCATCCGGATCATCGATTAGCTTAACAAGTGCTGAAATGGAAGGTTTAGCCTTACTCATGTAACAAATATATCGAAGGAGGTCAATCGTTCATCAAGGCATGAAATAGTTTATCAATGCCAAAATGTTAATTGCAGTGTGAAACCATTTTGATTTTATTCCGTTAAACGATATTGTATTTAGATTAACTTTGCTACAGGTTAATAAAATCAAGGGGACTTCGGTCCCCTTTTTTTATTGATTTCCTGTAAGTATATCGAGCTTTTTTAAGGCAATTTGATTCTCAGGGCTTGAAAATGCGGCCTCAATTTTTTGTTTTTCTCTTTTGGTCAAATGCCACGATAAAGAAATTCTTTCATTGTAATCTTCTCTCAAATTAAATGTGATCTTATCTACTGGAAAGTTGAAGCTACTTTTACAAAGCTTGATGAGTTGTTCTTGATCTAAATCCTGTGTTCTTGTAAAATTGGTGAGTAGATTGCCGAACGGTAGAAAAAGTTTATCGATTAAAGAAACCTCTTTATATTTTTCATTGCTCATAATTCTTTTGGTATCTCTAATTTCCAGGATAATCACCCCTGAGGTGTTTTCAAGTACCCACTTATTAAGTGCAAAAAGGTAATCNACAGAAACCTTTCCTCCGTAATTGTCTCTTATTCCNGCATCCATAAGCTGTATTTCGGGTTTTGTGGGCATNGCCATCATTGGCATGATCATAGGAAANGTGGCACTGGCTCGTAAAACNGATGAAAATCTAATCTCGTTCGGATTGTTCTTTTTGAAAAAGGATTGAAAATCAATGTTTTCATAGCTCGTATTCCGATTGTTGCCAATCATGAAACTTAAGTTTTGTGCAGAAATCAACATTCTTCTTCCATCGTTGACAATGGTTGGACTAAAAATCATGAGTGGGATAGTNCTCGTTTGCTCATGTTTTTCNTAGTATCCAAGGGGGTGTTCCAAGTAGTTTTGAAGGTTCTGATGAAGCTCTTTTTCAAATTCGCTTCCCCGCTCTTGGGTATACTGTTTCCCATTGTAGGTAAGCTCCTTGTAACGCATAAATAGGTCACTTGTCGATGCTGAGAACGATAATCTATTCAAAAGATCTTTGCTGAGCCGAGATTTAAAAAAGGAGTTATCTGCTCNTAATGTCTTTAGTTTTCTTCGAAGATTTATTTCGCGAAAATACGCTGCTCCAATCATCCCACCTGANGCGCCTGTGATCATTTGAAGATGCCTACTCAGCTTTGAATTGAGCTTTTCGTCTGCATTTGAAAGCACTGTAAAGGTCCATAATGCGCTCCTTAAACCTCCACCAGAGGTGTTTACGATGATGAGCTTGGGCTTTTCTTCACCNGTTGATTTTTTCCAATTCTCAAGAATTTCAATAATATTTTTTTCAGAGCTACTGTCTGATAAAGCAAGCTTGTGGTTTTTCCTAATGTTTTCTGGGCTATAGCTGATTTTACTTTCCTTCTTNTAATCAAGACCTAAAGCAAAGCTTGTATACCGGAAAAGATCAGCTCTTGAGGAGAGTAATGACATTACAATCACAATAAAGAAAATCAGTGGGTAGGTCCACCTGTGAAACCATGAGTTCAATGCACCAATGACCATTGATAATATGGTTAGTAGCATCAAAATGCTCATTGCCGCAGGTACCTCAAAAAGAGAATAGTTCCTAAAAAAGCTGAGGCTAATGAATGCTGTAATGGTCAATACTTCAAAAATAAATGCATTGATTCTGGTTTTAGAAAAAACNCCTTCAACAACCCCTTTGTCCAAGTGGGCNACGCTCCTGCTTTTGTGTAGTTTAAAGCTTCGGCCTATGTAGTATATAGGGCGTGTTCTTTTTTCTCGAAAGTAATTGTACCATTTTTGTCCGATCCCCTTGCTTGTGATGGTTGATACAGGATTTGATTCTGTGATTGAGTCATCTGCGTCCTTATTGGTTCTGAGTGGAAAAAAATAAAGGATGCTTAAAAAAATAAAAAGCAAGAATCCGATGAAAAAAGAGACATTATAAATGAGCACATCGCTGGTACTTGCGAGCTCTTCATTCAGCTGAAATNGAGACATCTTAACTAAATAAATGATGATATAGCTAAATGGAATCAAGAAATTATTAATGCAAAAACGAAAAAATGGGGTAGAGACAACAACTAAAAATGGAAACCGGGGACCAAGCTTAATATAGCTGTAGACATTAAATGCCATACAAAAACCTCCAACAGAGAACCCTAACAATGCAAATGACCACAAACCAACTTCACCGAGGTAGTCTGGTGANTAAAAAAGATAGGGAACACCNAAATTTGAACCAAGCAACCCGAAGAGTATACTAAAAAGAAGCGCCCAATAAAGCAAACCAAAAAAATTGTATTTAATATGGAATTTCAGCAGTACAAATGGAAAGAAATCCCGAACAAGTTTTAGGTTTTGAAGCATTANTTTAAGATACTAAAGAAAAGTCAAATTTAAAAATACTAAGCCTTAAAAATTTAGAAGCGATTTGACAAAGCCTTCATTGTTTTTAAAAATGCTTCTTGTATCGCATTATTCTCAGCTTTATTGTCTTTTATTTTCCAGCTGCCATTTACTATTGTTCCCTCGTTCATTGTTGGATCAGAGGCATACAAAAGCGTGTTTGTTAAGTGTTGTTTGCCTGTCATGCTGATTAATGGGTGTTCCGATGACATTACGAGCGCATTCAATGGCTTTCCCAATTCAAAATAATCNGTCATTTCATTGCCCATGGCACGTCTGCCGTTTCGCAATNCAGCGTCAATCGCGAGCGCCCCATTGTCTCCGGAAGTATTATTTCCNAAAGTATTTCTGCTATGGGAAGTTAATCGCTGGCCATAATCTAGCAGGCGTAATTCTTCGAACGGGTTCAGGCCAATATGGCTATCAGTTCCAATAGACCAATTCCCTTTTTGCGCTAGAAATGAATCAAGTGGAAACAAACCATCTCCTAAATTACCTTCTGTTGAGGGGCAAAGTACGATGTTGGCTTTTGATTTTGCCAATCCTGCAACCTCATAATTATCCAGATGCGTTGCATGTACCAAATGAAAATCCTCATTCAATTCGATATTTTGTAACANCCATTCCACAGGCCTCAGACCAGTAAATTCTTTACAAGCTTCAATTTCTTTCAGCTGCTCTGCAACATGTANATGAAATGGNATCTTNTGCTTTCTAAATTNNGCTAGNCCAANGATATTCTCNAGGGCAACACCGCGCATAGANTGAATACCNAGTCCAGCTGAGCAATTGGGATATTTCGNTGATATTTCTAATACTTTATGGTAAAGATCTAGGTAATCATCGAGTGAGCTGGAAAGAAATCGCTTTTGGTCTGTTTGTGCAGGAATTCCAAATCCACCTTGTTCGTAATAGATAGGAATAATTGTTAGGTTGATTCCAGCTTTTTCAGCTGCGCGAGCAATGCGTTCACTTAGCTCAGCTTTATTATGATATGGTTTTCCATTTTTATCGTGATGGATGTAATGAAATTCAGCAACATGGGTATAGCCGTGTCTTAACATTTCTTGATAAAGCATTGCAGCGATAGACTCCATTTGCTCAGGATTCATAGATAAAGCAAGGGCATACATAGACTTTCTCCAGCTCCAGAAATCATTCTTCTTTTGATTTGGCGCATGAAGCTCTGCCAATCCGGCCATGGCATATTGAAAGGCATGTGAGTGAGCATTTTGAAAACCCGGAAGGGCATAACCTTTGTGTTGTGCAGTAGGTGTATTTGTTGAAATATCCGTTATGATACCTTGTTCATTGGTTAATAATGTGACATTTTCATGCCAACCATCGGCCTGTAATAATCCTTTAAAACAAAATTTAGGCATTCAGTTGAGAGATTAAATTTTCAAAAGTACTTTTCAATAATTTTTTAATGCGCTCTGCTTTTTTTGGCTCGTAGCTTGTTTCGTTATTTGACATGTATAGGTCTTTGCACATCTCAAGCTGAAGTGCGTGAATATTTTCGTTAGGATTGCCTTTAGAGCGAGTAATATATCCACCTTTAAAAGGAGTATTGTGTTTAAGCTCAAATGATTCTGATCCTAAGGTTTGAATCGCCTGTTCAATAAAAGTGGTTCCAGCAGTTTTTAAATCGTCATTGCCCAAAATTAAATCTGGAAAATCTTCTTTTTGAATTGTTTCAACATTTCTGCGGATCGAGTGTGCATCCCAAAACAAAACCTCTCCAAATTCTTCCTTACAAGATTGAAGTAGCTCATCTATTTTGTTGTGGTAGGGCCAATAATACTGCTTTAGTCGTCTTTCAACCTCTTGCTTGTTCGGCTGTAGCGCTTGATTTTTATAAAGCTTTTCTCCAAAAAAGGTTGTAGTAGGGCAGAGGGAAGTAATGATTCTTCCATCATTATACAATGATTGGTTTTCAGGCGTTCTATTTAAATCGATCACCCATCTTGAGTAGATCGCCTTAATTACTGTAATTCCCATTTCTTCAGCAAAATCATAAAGGATCTCCAAGAACCAATCCGTATCATCAGGTGCCTCTATTAAATGCGATTCAAAGTTGTTTTTGAGTTCAGGAGGGAATTCTGTTCCACAGTGTGGAATGCTAAGTACAAAAGGAATTTTTTTTGTCTTGGGTTGAATGAGCTCAAAGGGTTGATTCGGACGGGTCATTTATGGTTTATTTCTTCAGAATAGATTGCTGATTTTTGAGGGGGTTTTTATTGGTTTCATAGACTGATAATCAACGAATACGAGTTCTGTATTTGCCGTAGCAATTAAGGTTGAATTTTGGTCGCGAATAACATAACTGAATTCAATTCTAGAGGTTTGTATTTTGATGATTTCAGTTTCTATTTTGAGCAGATCATCATACCTTGAAGGCGTAATATACTTGATTGAAAATGTACGCACTGGGAGCAATATTCCTTCAGCTTCTAGCGCCTTATAAGAAATACCATTGCTTCGAAGTAGCTCGACCCGAGCGACTTCCAAAAATTGTGCATAGTTTCCATAGTAGCAAAATCCCATTTGGTCTGTTTCACCGTAACGAACGCGCACTTCTGTGATGTGTTTTAATTTTCCTTCCATTTTACTTTCAATAAAGCTAAAAATTTATTACTTTACAGAAGCTAAACTATCACTTTTCTGGAAAGAAAATTTCTCTTAAGAAAACATTTTAAAAAGTCAATACCCCTAGTGGTTTTTTTTTAACTTTTTTATGAGAACATTTGTACTATGCAAAGGCGAGGTAAAAAATGACAACTTTTATCGAAGCTTAAATGACCAAACTATTAATTTTTAACTATGAGTAAAAACCACGAAGGTGCATGGGAGTCCTGTCTAAAAGTAATCAAAGACAACATTTCATTGCAAGCGTTTAAGACATGGTTTGATCCGATTGTTCCGGTCAAACTCGAGAAAGATGTTTTAACGATTCAGGTACCTTCTTATTTTTTTTATGAATGGTTAGAAGAAAACTACATAACACTTCTACGCAAGGTTGTTAAAAAACAATTAGGAGCAGATGGTAGTTTAGAATACAGCATTGTTAT
>NYTQ01000146.1 GCA_002683585.1 Cryomorphaceae bacterium | reverse complement strand
TGGTTTGCCTTAGAGAGTATGGAAAGACCAACCGTATGGATCGTTGGTGGTGTTGATAAGGGCAACGACTATAATGAGCTTTTGCCTTTGGTTGATGAGAAAGTGAAAGCGATTATTTGTCTCGGTGAGAACAACGAGAAAATAAAGGATGCGTTTGCTTCCAAGGTTGAAACCCTAGTAGAGGCAAGAACAGCTGTTGAGGCAGTCGCTTACGCCTACCGATTGGCAAGAAAAGAGGAGTCTGTTTTGCTTTCTCCGGCTTGTGCGAGTTTTGATCTTTTCGAGAGCTATGAGGATAGAGGAAATCAATTTAAGCAAGCCGTAAGAATGCTCTAAGGTGAATAAGAAGAAGCTTCATATCAAGAGCAAAGGTTCTAATTCTNGTAAGGCTGCCCATACANTAAAAGGGGCAATACCTTCGATGAAACCGCTNGGGAAATATTTAGGAATGGATACTTTCTCNTGGCACAACCCAGATTTAGAATTATTGGAGAAGACCATTGCGTCATTCCCATTTGACTTGTTATGGGTCGGTAATAAAAATGAAATTGAAGGCTTTTTAAGTAGGCATTATGGTGTAGAGAATAATATCAATACATGTATTGTCTATGGGGCGCATTCAGATAATTGTTCGAATAAAATCATTTCTGTGTCCACCATACAAGAAGCCTTAAATCATTTAGATNANATCATATTTAAGCCGGGAATTTTATTGTTTACGGCTTCAGACTCAGATAGTGAATATAGTATGCGGTTTTTTGAAAAGCATATTTCTAAAACATATTTGAATCAATGAGGTATTATTTAACATATCTTAAAGGGGATCCGGTCATATGGATGATTGTGATACTGCTCATGTCCTTCNNTTTGGTAACCGTCTACAGTTTTGTGCCTGTATTGGTGAAGATCGAAGGAGGTACTCCATTCTATTATTTAGCGAAGCATTTGGTNTATGTTATATTAGGGTTTTTTAGCATGTTCGCAGTTCATAGAGTGAATTCGAAGTACATCTATCAGATCAGTAAATTCGCTTATTATTTGGCCATAGTGCTGTTACTTTTCACAATGTTTTTTGGGATAAATGTAAATGGCGCAGATCGTTGGATAAGAATTCCTTTTATCGGCCTTACCTTTCAATCATCTGACTTTGCCAAGCTCGCTTTACTGATGTACCTCTCACANCTTCTTGTTAAAAAGGAAAAATATTTTGATGATTGGAAGGANGGAGTGCTGCCTGTTTTGGCGCCAATTGTCGTCATTTGTCTTTTGATTCTTAANGACAANCTTTCTACTTCCGTGATGCTTTTTATGCTGTCCTTTATGTTGCTTTTTATTGGGCGTTTCCCTTGGAAAAAGTTAGCTGTGATTTTCGCCGGAGTAGCCTTTCTAGGTTTTCTTTTGGTGACTATTCATAANGCCTTTCCTGACCTGAATTTACTTTCGCGTTACGATACTTGGGAGGCAAGGTTTGAGCGAAAATTTATGAATGGAGATGGTGCTGCTGAGTTTGATATCGCAAATGCCCAAGCCAACAATGCAAAGCTTGCGATTTATAACGGTTCAGTCACAGGTCAAGGTGTGGGTGATGGAAAATTAAAAGGATATATTCCCGAGGCGTATGCCGATTTTTATTTTGCCAGCTTTATTGAGGAGTTTGGCTCAATATCAGGTTTCCTATTGATGTTTTTATATATGGTTCTTTTACTAAGAATCATAAAGGTAGCGTGGAAAACAGATGTTTTATTTGAGTCCTACATTTGTCTTGCCATCGGAATTCATTTGCTNNTGCAGGCGTCTATTAATATGTTGGTTTGTACGGGTTTATTGCCGGTGACTGGACAAAACATGCCTTTTTTGGCGATGGGAGGNTCCGCNCTCATAATGGCTTGCATATCTATTGGTATTGTGCAGTCAATTGCCAAAAANAACAATAANCGAACAGCGACAGCTTCATCATTTGATCTAAATACCGATGAATAAAAAAATTAACAGGGTTGTAATTTCAGGTGGAGGCACGGGNGGACATATTTTTCCAGCAATTGCTATTGCGGATGAAATAAAGAGAAGAAACCCCGGGGTAGATATTTTATTTGTGGGTGCTGTGGGAAAGATGGAAATGGAGCGTGTTCCTANGGCGGGATACTCCATTGAAGGTTTGCCCATCGTTGGACTACAAAGAAAATTGACTTTCTCAAATTTCTTGCTTCCTTTTAAGCTATTCNATAGCCTTTTGAAAGCGCGTCGAATTATCAAACGNTTTGATCCGCAATTGGTGATCGGAGTTGGTGGTTATGCCAGTGGCCCAACCCTTAAAATAGCACAAATATTAGGCATCCCAACCGTGATTCAGGAGCAAAATTCTTTTCCGGGTAAAACCAATATTTTACTCTCCAAAAAGGCCAGCCTTATATGCACGGCTTACNCAAATCTTGAACAGTTTTTTTCAAAAGAAAAAATCAGGTTGACGGGTAATCCAGTTCGACAAGCGTTAAGCAATATTAAAACCTCAAAAGAGGATGCGTTAAATGTATTTGGTTTNTCNTCCTTACAAAGGACAGTTCTTGTTATTGGAGGCAGTCTGGGTGCTAAAACCCTNAATGANNCTATGCTGAAAAATTTAGAACAAATCTCAAATGGACAGCTTCAATTTATTTGGCAATGCGGTAAAGGATACATTGACCAAATCAATNAGTCATTAAGTAAAGTTCCTGAACAGATTAAGCTCATGCCATTTATTTCTCAAATGGATGCTGCATACGCTGCAGCNGANATTGTGGTATCTCGCGCTGGTGCATTATCTGTATCCGAATTATGCNTAGTAGGTAAGCCAGTCATTCTGGTTCCCTCTCCGAACGTGTCAGAAGACCACCAAACAAAAAATGCGATGGCATTGGTTAGTTCAGCCGCCGCTGTGCTCATTAGGGATGCAGATGCTCGTGAAGACTTGGTCCCTGCACTTTATGCCTTAGTTGAAAATGAAGAAAAGAAAATGGAATTGTCCAGAAATATAAAGTCGTTGGCAAAACCTAATGCAACAGAAGATATTGTAGATGCCTGTGAAACCCTTTTAAGCTAATATGAGAAATCAATTGACAGATTATACAAACTTCTATTTTATTGGAATAGGTGGTATTGGTATGTCTGCATTGGCAAGGTATTTTAAAGCCAATGGGAAAGAGGTTTCGGGNTATGATNGNACTAAGTCTGAGCTAACGGATGCGCTAATAAAAGAAGGTTGTCATATTCATTTTGAGGACCATGGAGCTAAAGTGAAACATCATGTTTCTACTCCAGAAAAGACTTTAGTAATATACACACCTGCTGTCTCTGAAACACATAAAGAGCTTCTTTACCTGAAAGAAAAGGGATACACAATTTACAAACGAGCAGAGGCTTTGGGATTGATCACCCGCTTCATGAAGGGCCTGTGTGTGGCAGGTACACACGGTAAAACNACCACAAGTGCCATGCTCTCGCATATCNTGGACCAAAGTCCATGGAAATGCAATGCATTCTTGGGCGGTATTGCTTCAAATACAAATTCTAATTTATTGCTAAATNNNCAATCNGANTGGGTAGTGGTAGAAGCGGATGANTTTGACCGNTCTTTTCTTCATTTATCTCCTTTTGCCAGTATTGTTACGGCAATGGACCCAGACCATCTTGATGTATATGGCGATGCTTCTAATTTTACGGATGGNTTTCGTCAGTANGCCATGAAGATNGATCCNAATGGNGTTTGTGTTGTGAAAGAAGGATTNTNATTACCANCACTTTGNCCCNCTGTTTCATANGCAGTAGATTCCGATACAGCAGATTATAATGGGTATAATCTCTCTTACATAGATGGCGAAATGCAATTTTTTGTAGATACTAAAACCTCAAGGAGGGTAANGTTTCAGCTCGGTCTTCCCGGAATACATAATGTCTCAAATGCCTTGGCGTGTATTGCTTTACTTGACCAGCTTGGTTTGCCNATGGNTGAGATNCAGCGTGGCTTGGCTTCTTTTAAGGGGGTCAAAAGGCGTTTTGACGTTCAAATAAAGACTTCTGATTTGGTTTANATTGATGATTACGCGCATCATCCTGAAGAGCTAAAATCGCTTATTGATTCATTGAGAATGATGTATCCTGAGCAGAAAATTAGTGCTGTTTTTCAACCACATTTATATACCCGAACACGCGATTTCGGCAATGCTTTTTCAGAACAGCTTTCACGGTTTGATTCGCTTATTCTTTTGCCTATTTATCCAGCACGCGAGCGAGAAATTATAGGCGTTTCNAGTGAATGGCTGCTTTCTATGGTGCATNTGAAAAACAAAGAAGTTTTAAGTGCCACCAGTGTCCTTGAGGCGATGAAGGAAAAGACTNAAGGNGTTGTCGTGACNATAGGAGCCGGAGATATTGGCGAAATNGTTGCACCATTGAAAANTATTTTAATCCAAAACATACAAGGGAAACAATGAAAAATTGGATGAAATTTTTACTGTGGTGTTTCCTTTTTACAGGCGTTANCGTCATATTGTTTTTTGAGCACAAGAAAGAGTCGCTTGTTACTTTAAATAACCCTGAAATTAAAATAGCGGTCCTTGGAAAGGATACATTTTTAACGCAGCAAGAGGTACTTAATCGTTTGCAAACCCATCAGATCTTTGAGAAAGGGAAAGAGGTTTCAACGCTTGATATATTTGAAACAGAGGCTNCTTTAGANACAATGCCNGAGGTNAGGAATGTTGANGTCTATAAAGGGTTAAAGGGCTCATGGTCAATAGACTTAGAATTGGTGAAGCCCNTGGCAAGGGTTTTTCCTACGGGCGCCAAATCATTCTATTTAGATGCCGATGGTAACAAGATGGGAAGATCATCAATACATACCGCTAGGGTGCTTATTTTTTCGGGTGACATACCAGACAGAATTGATAGTGAAAACATCAATTTGATTATCAACAACGACTCCTTGAAAAGTATTAGGCTCCTTGATGATATCTATCGCATTTCAAATTATGTTTGTAAGGACCCCTTACTGCAATCATTAATAGGCCAGGTTTATTGCGATAAAAATCATGAATTTATAATGATTCCGGTAGTGGGAAAACAAAAAATTGTCTTTGGCAAGGCAGGCTCAGTAAAAGAGGTAGAGGAGAAGTTCCAAAGACTCAAAGTTTTTTATCAAGAAGCAATGCCATTTGAGGGTTGGAATAAGTATAGTGAAATAAGTTTAAAATATGAAGGACAAGTCGTTTGCAGAAAAGCCAGCTGAATCTGGAAAAAAATCCGTTGTTGTTGGTCTTGATATTGGGACCACAAAAATCGCATGTTTTGTCGGGGTTAAAAACGATCACGGTAAAATAGAAATTATCTCTCGTGGAAAGAGTGAGTCTTTGGGCGTAAAAAAAGGAGTTGTCTTTAACATCGACAAAACAATCAATTCAATTCGGGCCGCTATAGAAGATACTGAACAGAATTGTAAGGAAGGAAATTTAAAGCTCAGTCATGTTGTGGTCGGAATTGCAGGCCAGCATATCAGAAGCATGCAAACGAGTGACAGCTATACAAGAAAAAATAGAGAGGAGGAAATCTCTCAAGCTGATATTACAACGTTTGTGAATAACATGTATGACCTTGTTATGAATCCTGGTGAAGAAATCATTACGGTGATTCCTCAAGAATACAATGTTGATGGCGAGCAGGGAATAAAGGAACCTGTCGGTATGGCTGGTGTGCGTTTGGAAGCAAATTTCCACATCATAACGGGTCAGGTCAGCAATGTGAAAAATATATACAACTGTGTTCAGAGAGCCGGTCTTAAAATAAGTGAAGTTATC
>NYTQ01000145.1 GCA_002683585.1 Cryomorphaceae bacterium | reverse complement strand
ATTCACTAAGCGCTTGTACTGAAAAGCATTTGTCTTTTTTATTAAGTATCGTTAGTGTTGACGTATCAATCAGGGCGCTAAAGACAGGTATTCTCGCAAAAGACACTACGGCGCTCACAGCAGAGTCTTTAACAGACTTAAGGGTTGTTTTAAAAGAACCCTTATTATCAGCGCCCTTATAACTTACCTTTAGTTTAGTATACATGTAGTGAGGTGTCGACATTGAAATGCTATCCAATAATGTTATGAATTCCTTTTGCTTCAGCTTAGGAAGCTTTTCCGGTTTGACCTCGCTATCCGACCACTGTTTGGCACAGCTCACGGTTAGAAAAACCAACACAATACATCCTGTAAGTTTATTCAACATAACGACCTGTTTCTATTTTTTCAATTAGTTTTTGAGAATCTGCTCCTAGCATCTGAGCTTCCTTCCAATAACGTAAAGACTTTTCTTGTTGCAATAGTTTAGCATATACATCTCCCTTTCGGACAAGGATCTCGATAACTACATTTTGTGCTTCAGATTCAATTTTATTTAATGTTTTTAAGGCATCATCATAACGCTGTAATTCAAACAATAAATCAGCCTTAAGCAAATGAAAAGAACCGTCCTCTGCACCATATAGCATTTCTAATCCTTCCGCGTTTTCTAAAACCTCCAAAGCTTTCGCTATACGAAATCCATATTGGTACATGTTCATACATAGATTGAAGCTGAGGTATGGAGCTGTTGACTCTTTCATTTCTATTGCTTGCAAATAATATACCATTGCTTTTTCAGGCTGCCCCATTCCAAAGAAGGCCTCTCCCTTTTGTCCCATTAGATCAGACTCCAATACGCGGTCTTCCATAACCAACATTAGTCCCTGTTCAACAAGCGTTGAGGCCCGCGAATATTTCTCTAGTTGATTGCTCGCAACAGAGCCAAAATAATAAGGTACTGGTTTCAACGGGAAAATCCTCACGGTAGATTCCACAGCAGATTCTAATAATTCCCATTGCTTTGCATCATAATGAATGTAGAGTAGCTTTTGCCAAAGATCATAACGACTAGGGTTTACTTTTACAGCCTCATGATAATTGTTTATTGCCTTTTGAAGGGACGCTTCTTTACCGGTGTCTTCCTTTGATGCTTTTTTATAATAATAATCACCGATTACAGTCAATATTGTGTCATTTTCAAAGAAGGTGTTTTCTAATACCTCGAGACAATCCACGACCCGCTCCTTTTCTTTGTGGTACACCAAATAATCAAATGCGCTTACCGTTTCTTTTACCGTTAAATTTTCAGAAAGAATCGCTTTATAAAAGAATTCTGCTGTCTTTTTTCTGTTTCCCTGCTGATATTCATACTCGGCAAGCATCAGAAAGCCCATACCGTTTTGAGGGTCTTCAGCTACAAGCTCTTTTAATACTTTAACCGCTTTTTCCTCTTCTTTATTTTGAAAATAAAAATCAACCAAACTAGCTAAAACCATNGTGTTTTTNGGNTGTTTANTNTAAAANCCNATTANAACTTTTTCNGCNTCNTTTNNTCTTCCCATNTCAANATAAACCCTNTGNTTNCGNATNGCTGCTTCGAGGTGATTTCCTTTAACCTGNTCTAANTTTTCAATTACCTTNATTGCTTTTGAATANCTNCCNNNTCTTTTATANCAATCAATNGCTGCAAGNNANTACTCNGTNTTTCTAGTGCGCGATTCTGCNATNACTTCGAATAATTCTGCTGCTTCATTGAATACTCCTTTTTCTCTNANCATGTANGCAAGNTCAACCTGATAAAACAAATTATCTCTATCTGCTTGNACNGCTGATANGGTATGTNCCTCTGCCTGNNNAAGGTCNCCNAGAANTANATANGTTTGGGCNANNGCAAANTGNGTTGCATCGTCTGAAGGCTGNTTTTCAAGGCATANTTTAAAACGATCTATNGCCTCNNTATANTTCCCCTGAAGCTTNANCCGAANNCCCTCNTGAAAAGACTGAACAAAAACTTTTGAANGCTGNTCNGNNGNNNCTNCAGCTATNNGTNANCNTTCTTTGCANCCNCAAAGNCAAAGCAATAAGAATAGNGTGAGTCTATTCAGCATCATNTATTTTGGTGAAGTCNCCNACGCTTAAATCCTTTGGCTTTTGATGAATCTCNACCAAGGCNCCNACCATGGAGTNTTTTAAATTNAGNTGTGCTAANGAAGAATCNTTTTGAATTAAACANTTTGATANAACAGAGCTACGAANAANTGTGTTCTCTCCTATTGAAACATGCGGGCCAACCACNGAATCTANNATTTTNGCNCCNGCACCAATAAAACAAGGTTGAATAATTGTGGANTTNACAATNTCNGTNTTTTTNTCTACAAGNTTTAACCCTTTTTCNTGATCGAAATTCAAAACATGTTTATTNGTNTCNACCGTCACTTTCTTATTTCCACAATCTAACCAAGCNTCAACTTTTCCCGGNAAAAAAGTAGTTCCCTTTTNGGTAAGNCGTCTCAGGGCATCAGGGAGNTGGTACTCNCCNCCTTTTTGCATNTTNTTNTCTANTAAGTANTTCAATTCNCTTTTTAAAGCGNNACCNTCTNTAAAGAAATAAATNCCTATCATGGCTAAATCTGAAACAAACNCTGTTGGTTTTTCAACAAAATCNACAATTTCATTTGNNNCNTTTANCTTNANCACTCCAAAAGCACTNGGNTCNTCTATTTGTTTNACCCAAATCATNCCATCAATNCCNTCTGAAATTTGAAANTCAGCTTTNAANAGCGTATCNGCNAAAGCNACTATAACAGGNCCTTCAAGACANTGCTCNGCNCACAATACAGCATGNGCTGTGCCTANNGGTTCTTTNTGATANTGNATNGANCCTTTTGCNCCTANNTCTTTTGCAACTGCTATTAATTCTTTTTCNACCTGCTCCCCAAAATCACCNATNACAAATGCAACCTCATCNATCTTCTCNTTGCACATCTTCGAAATATCCTCTACTAANCGATGNACAATNGGTTTTCCTCCCACNTTTATCAAAGGCTTNGGNACGGTTAATGTATGTGGNCGCAANCTGCTNCCGCGACCGGCCATTGGTACTATAATATTCATTTTTATTTATTTTAATCCTGTACTNCCNAAGCCNCCTGCTCCTCTATNNGTCNNTTCTGTNGTTTCAACNTCACTCCCAAACTACAGACTCTATTTTGGCAAAAACAAGCTGNGCGATNCNNTCNCCGTTTTCAATNAANACNTCTTTNTTGGATAAGTTAACCAAAATAACNCCAAGNTCCCCTCTATAATCNGCGTCTACTGTACCNGGNGTNTTCAANACNGTTAANCCNTGNTTTANNGCNAANCCACTTCTNGGCCTAACNTGACATTCTGTNCCTGTCTCCATCTCTAAAAAAAGNCCTGTTTTAATCAATGCTCTTTCAAGCGGTTTAATACAAATCTTTTCNGCAGTAAATGCCCGNACGTCCATTCCAGAAGAACCCAANGTCTTATACTCCGGTAAAGGGTTGTTGGATTGGTTTATTATTTTAACTTTTATCGACATCTTATTTCAAATTTACATATATTGAAAAANGGAATAAGGCANNGNGCCAATAGAAATCAACAAAGCAATTAACAATTTGTGTTTTCTAAANAAATTAATCATCAAAAAAACTATTTTTGTTCATATGAGGCCTGTAGGAAAACTGATAATAATTGGGGGGGGGATAGACACGGGAAGCTTTACAGAAAGTGATTTTACCGAACAAATTGATAAAAATCTTAACTTTTTTGAACGTGGTATTTTAAAACGCATCATTGACGAGTCAGATAAGGGAACCGAATCTAGAATCGAAGTGATTCCAACGGCTTCAAGAATACCTGACGTTGTAGGGCCAGAGTATTCTAGAGCCTTTCATTTTTTAGGCGCCGACAATGTTGGTGTTTTAGAAATTGAATCGAGAGAACATTGTCAGGATACATCAATTCTAGAACGTGTAAAATCAGCAGACGTTATCTTTTTTACAGGGGGTGATCAGCTCAGGCTTACCTCTATTATTGGCGGAACTGCTGTTCACGACCTTATTTTGGAAAAATACTACAACGATCCTTTTCTTTATGTTGGAACCTCCGCAGGAGCCGCATGCGCATCAAGAAACATGATCTATCAAGGTTCAAGCAAGGAAGCCTTGTTGAAGGGTGAAATAAAAATTACAGGAGGGCTTGGTTTAATGAGTGACGTAGCTATTGATACGCATTTTGTGAAACGTGGGCGAATCGGTAGATTATTTCAAGCGGTAGTCTCGAACCCAAAAATAATTGGACTAGGACTAGGAGAGGATACGGGACTATTGATTTCAAATGGAGATGAAATGGAAGCTCTCGGGTCGGGGCTTGTGATTCTCGTGGACGGAAGAAGTATTAAAGACACGAATATCACTGATATTTCACTTGGGGAACCAATTTCTATTGAAAACCTAATTGTTCATGTTATGAGTATGGGAGATTCATATGTATTAAGTAGCAATACATTTAAAATTCGTAAAAAAGAAAATGAGCTTTCATGAGGATACTAATACATGGCGGCTTCTTCAGTGAATCCTCTCAATCTAACGAGACCAAATCTCTGAAACAAAAAGCCCTTCTTGATATTTTAGAAAAATCTAAATCGTATTTNGAAAGNAATAACGCCGTTGCCACCTCTATATTTGCAACATCACTACTTGAAGATAGCCCATTGTTCAATGCTGGGATAGGCTCTCAGATTCAGCAAGATGGAAAAATCCGCATGAGTGCAGCAATTATGGATGGAACAAGCCAAAAATTCAGTGGTGTTATCAATATTGANAATGTTCAGAACCCTGTTTTTGTCGCACAGAGACTCATGAAAGAAGATGACCGCGTTCTTGGAGGAGAGGGGGNAACGAAATATGCGGCTAAAGAAGGTTTTCCCTTGTTTTCAACTGAAACAGAGGAGCGAAAGAAAGAATACCTCTCCAAAAAAGAAAGCGCCGGAACAGGAACTGTTGGGTGTGTGGTCCTGGATAACCAAGGAAAACTTGCCGCAGCAACCTCAACAGGTGGAAAGGGCTTTGAAATTCCAGGTAGAGTATCTGACTCAGCAACCATTGCTGGAAATTATGCAAATCAACATTGCGCAGTNAGCTGTACGGGAGTGGGGGAAGATATTGTTAGCTCAGGTCTCGCAACTAAAATAGTCACACGTGTAACAGATGGGCGCAGCTTGGAAGAAGCTTTTACAAGATCCTTTGACGAACTAAAACCATACGATGGGTTTGCGGGAGCTATCGGGGTATCGAAAGACGGGGATNTCTTTTTTTCTGAGTCACATCCCAAAATAGTGTATGCCTCCTTTGATGGGAAAAACAACACCGTTTTTNTCTAAACTTCTTGAGTCCACATCTCATCATTATGACTTGCGAATAAGCCTAATAAAACCCAAAAAATNGGAGCTACCGCGATCACGCTTATATTAAATAACGATTGAATAGCGTAGGCTAAAACAGCCAGCGCAATCACACTTTTGGTNTTGGTTCGTATAATATTCCTAATGTTGTCCTTAAAGATGAGGGCTAGAAAAAGAAGGTACAATAACAGTGCTGGCAATCCGGATACGGCTGCAATATGAAGGAAGTCNTTGTGCGCCTTGTCAACAGTGTGCCCCGTAAGTTTTCCATATGCATGCGAGCGCTTATTTTTTGTTTGTTTTAAGGCTTCTTTCAAGTTTTCTGGTCCAGCGCCAAAAAAAGGATGCTCTTGAATTATATCGAAAGACATCTTCCAAATTAGCGCCCGCCCCGAACCGGCCCACTCATTGTTTATATTGAGTTCACTTTTGATTGTTTTAGTCCTTTTTTGAATCTTACTTTCACTTAGAAAATTCATTGTCAAAAAAACCAATAAAAAAGAGCAGAAAGCCGTGATATGATAGCGTCTAATTTCTTTAAACCTTAAAAAGTACAGCGAAGCTAGGCAAACAACAAGTAATGCGAGCCAAGCTCCTCTTGTGTTTGATGCCAGGAGTGCTCCAAAAAACAAAGCAGGAAAAACCACATATAAATGGTTTCGGTATTTCATGTAAAACCCTACTGCAACAACCAGCATTAGCAATGTCCAAGACGCTAAAAAGTTCTGGTTCCCAATNGTGGCATATGANCCCTTGGTGTAATTCAAGTANTCCACTAAAGGNTCTATCTTAAAAAATTGCGCTATTGCATACAAAGCAACAANCNCCTGGACACAAAGAAAAAACCGAATGTTTTTATGTGTTAAACGCATGTNCTCTTTTGATGCATAAAACAAAACGGCATAAAAGAACAAAGTCAAAAACCCTTCAAACCGGCCTGCTGTTGAAGACACACCAGATAGGGCTAAAAGAGGTTTGTAAGCAAATAGAGATGCGATGAAAACACAGCACAGATAAGCTATTAAAACGAGATTTGTACGTGTTTTCTTGAGCTCNCTTATCTTAATTAAATGGAAAGTGATATAGATCACNCCTAAAGACAAAATTGGTGCTTTTGCCGCATTAAAAATGTCCGGTAACCCTTTGATAGGAACTATAATTATAGGTAAGAGCGTAACTAATACCCATAAAGCACGGTTGATTTTTAATGAAGAGGAACCTAAATCTTTCAATTAAGTTTTCCTTTCTTATTCGATATTATCGCATTAAAGTTACATGACCAACAATAACTTTTCGCTCATCAGTTTTTGGGTTCTTGTATGTGATTTTCCATGAATAGGTGCCGTCGGTAGCTTTTGTTCCTTTTACCCCATATGTACCGTCCCATCCTATTTCTGAATTGTGCGTTTCAAAAACAATTTCTCCCCATCGGTTAAAAATGAGCATTTCAAAATTGTATGGGTCAAACCCTGAATAAAAGACCGGCGTGAACATTTGATTAAAATTATCTCCGTCAGGGGTAAAAGTATTTGGAATATAGAAAACCTCTTGCTCATCATATTCTATAATAAGTTGGGTTTGATCAATACATCCGAAATCACTAATCGCTGTAAGTGTTATTAAGGCTCCTTCTTCTGTATTTTCGTATAAATTGGATGGGTTTATATAAGTACTTGAATTTCCGTCACCGAAGTCCCAAATAAAGGAGCTAGCTCCTGAGCTCAAATTAGTAAAAGANACCAAAGCGTCATCATCGGTAAACAAGTCTGGTGAGGCTGTAAAGTCGGCAACAGGGTCTTGTTCTATACAAATGTAACTTGGCATAGTTAAGCTGTTNGCACAGCCGCCGTCATCAACCTGTAGCGTAACATCATAACAACCAGGGTTCGTTAGTACTAAGGTAGCTTGGCAACCNTCTAAAACAACGCCATTACTTATGGTCCAACTGCAATTATCATTTAGACTTGTTAAAACAACGGTGTGTGGAGAACAACCAACCAGGCTATCGCCGGTNAAGGAAACCTCNGGAAGCTCGTTTACAACAATTTCCATTGTTTGGGAGCCGGCACATTGTCCTGAATTTGGTGTAAAACTATATNTGCTTATCCCTGCTGTAGTTGTGCCAATGGNAGACGGNGACCAAGTTCCTACTATACCTTCCTGTGAGCTTGAGGGNAGAGCTGCTGCCACATCATTAATACAGAATGGACCAAGNTGNTTAAACTGAGGGGTTTCTGGCGCCAATACAGTAACGGAGACTATTTGAGCTGTCCCAACGCATCCGCCAAGAATCGGCTCAACAGCATAATCAACGGTTCCGTTACCAGTGCCCGTGACCGTTAAAACTTGAGAAACAGAAGCGCCAAANCCAGTGTTTGGTGCCGTACCGTTAGTAGCACCTGTTGCGCCATTTTGAATTACCGTCCAATTAAAATCAGTTGCATTTGAACTATTCATAGATATATCAACAACGTCTCCNGAACAGATTTCGGGTTGTGCCAAAACCAATAATAAATCAACTCCATTATCCTGAATTACTTCAATTTGAGCGCTCGATTGGCACCCATTCAGAGCTGTTCCTGTAACAATATAGATTCCAGGAGCTGTAATCGTTGCGGAAGCAATATTTCCTAGCCCATTATCCCAAGCGTAAGTGTCCGCGCCTGTGGCAGTAACACTAATCTCTAACTGAGTACAAGTTAAGGTTGTTGATCCAGTATTATTTGTAATTGCGACAACTGGAGGGGTGTCGTCAACTGATACATTCACCGATCCTTCTGCAGAACATCCTGTTGAATTGGTCACNGTAAGCGTATAAGTTGTTGAGACGCTAGGGTTAGCGATTGGATTAGCGATGTTTGGGTCTGACAGACCTGTTGTTGGACTCCAACTATATACATTGCCTGGAACTTCTGCGGAACCTAATTGAGCGCCACCAACATTATTATTACAAGTTATAATTTGGTCTAGACCAGCATCTACATCTGGAAAGCCAACTATGGTTATGGTCATCGTCGTAGTCGTTGCGCAAAATGCAGGGTCAGGAGTAAAAGTATACGTTGTTGTATTAAAGGCATCAAAGACAGGTGCCCAAACACCGATTATGCCTTCAGTTGAAGCTACTGGAAAAGGAGAGCCTCCAGGAAAAACTTCTGCCCCTTCGCATATGTCATCAATTTGATTAAAAAGAGGAACTACAGGTTCGGTTATCTCTACCTCTATGATCTTCTCAAATGCGCACTGACCAGCATCTGGGGTAAAGGTGTAAATTTCAGTTCCTGAAACAGAAACGTCAATAATAGAAGGGCTCCATGTTCCTGTATATCCATTTAAAGAGGTTGTCGGAAGGACATCTGCCGTTTCATTTTGACAGTATGGCCCAAAACTGTTAAAAGAAGGAGCTTCAAAAAGATTTAGAACAGTCGTTGCAGAAAGTTCAATGATTGAGCTACATGATCCATCGGCGATATTCGAAAGTGTAATTGTTATATCAGAACCTACAGATGGGACGGTTATGACTGCTGTACCACCTACTAGTGTTACTGTATTCGCTCCTGTGCCTAAATCGTAGGTTACAACAGCATCTAATCCTCCAAATATTAATATTCCTTTAGCGCCGGTTCCGGCGCCGGATAT
>NYTQ01000144.1 GCA_002683585.1 Cryomorphaceae bacterium | reverse complement strand
GGTTTGGGTTCGGTTTTGGGGGTTTTGCGTATTGTAGTATATCCCAAATAGAAGGGAAATACCTGCTGCTAACCCTAGGCTGATATTGCGAATTCGATGAGATTGTGAAGGGATATTCGCCTTGCCTTGGTCAATAGAAATATCGGCTTCTTTTAATTTGTTTTTTAACGATTCTCTATGGAAGTGCTTTTTGATATCAGCCTCCAAAGATTGATACTTTTCAAAATGATCCTTAAAATCTGAATCGTAAGATAACTGGGCTTCAAATTCAAGGCGATCCTCTTCATTGATTTCCCCAGAGGTATATGCCTCAAATAGCGCTATATAATTTTCGGGAATCATAAAACCAAAATTTTAGATAGCTTGGCCAATTCAGCCAAAAGCTTTTTCATACAGATTGATTTCTTGGATTTTGCTGTATCTGCATTTTTATAATTTAACTCTCTTGCTATAGATGACATATCATATTCCTTGAAATAATACAACCTCAAAAGTCTTTGACAATCCTCAGGTAATTTCGATAAAGCCTGGGCGATATCATCTAGTTTATGTTCATTTTCTTCGGCTTGCACGTAGTCGTTAGTTTCACTCTTTATAAACTTTGTATCCGGTAGGTAAGTAATGCGTTTTTCACGCTTTAGAAAATTGATAATTTTAAATTTTCCGATTTGAAACAGATAGGTTTTTAGACTAGAGTTAAACTCTTTTAGCTGACCTGTTCGAATGTTGTCTTGAAAATCAATGATAGCGTCCTGAAAAATATCTTTAGCTTGTTCTTCATTAATAGTATTGTTTTGGATACTCCAAATTATAAATTCATCTCTGTAAAGCATATAAATATCAACTAAGGGTTTATCCTTACCTAACTTTATTTGTTTTATGACGTCATTGTCCTTTTCGTGCATGCTCGGTATACGGCGAAATGATTTAGGATAAAAATAGAAAACTATTTAGCTTTAGGGTATAAAAAAAGAGGTCAATTTGACCTCTTTTCTTGCTCTTCCTCTTGGGCTCGAACCAAGGACCCTCTGATTAACAGTCAGATGCTCTAACCAACTGAGCTAAGGAAGAATTTCGGATTGCAAATATAAGAGATTTTTTAAACGGAGAAAATGGATTTTAAAAAAAATTAATATTCATCTTCATGAATTGAGAAATCATGGACCGTATTAGAAGAGGATTCTCCCGATTCAGAGATATTCATGTCTTCTCTTGAGGTAGTGCGTAAAATATTTGTTTTTGATATGTTTAGGCGTATTTCCGACCGAACTGTTTGGTCTTCGTGTAAATATCCTTTTGAAAATGGTGTGCCAATTAAATCTACGAGCGTTCCTTTCTTGAGGTAGTCAACAATCTTCATGTTTGCACCATCTTTTTTCCAGATGGTACAGTTTACCCATGTTGTTTTCGTTTTTAAAACACCCGTCCGTTTGTCTTTCCAATTTTTATTATGTGCCACTGGGAAATTAATGGCTACAATGCCATTATCCATACTTCTTACATCTGCATCCTTACCGATATTACCGATAAGGCGCGTTTCAAATACCGTTGCCATGATTTAGAGTTATAGTGTTTAGCTATAGCAAGTTAAGCATTAATTTGCGTTTTTGATGATAAAACGATAAGTTTTTATTGAAGGAAAAAGGATAAATAATAGCGCGATAATGAATTCAACTATTTGTTNNACAGTGTTTTACATGGTNTATTCATGTANNCANAGAGCAGTCTTTTNCTGACTAAGAAACCCAGATAAGCTTCGCTAAATCAACCTTAATTCTAATGTTTCCCATGCTTAAGNTNACCTGTTTTNCATTCATATCNTCAACAATNGCNGCTTGCTTCGTTGAAATTATTTTGACTTTAGATCCTATTTTTATATTCTCTTGTTGATAAGATTCANCCTGTTTTTTACTAAGCTTTCTTTTTGGCTTGCTAGATTTCTTTCTGACTTCGTTTTTTGTTTTTTGTTGTTTTAGGAAAAGCATAACCTNCTCTGTTAATGCTTGGTTTTTATTTTTACCTCGTACATTTTTGTATTCAGCAATAAATTCGAGCATTTTCTTTCCTGCAGCCAATTGTTTTTCATGAAGCTGNAGTGTTTGATTTACTTTATCNGACTTNTGCTTGAGCTTTTCTCTTGTAGATGATGCTTTTTCTGCCTTTTCCTTGTATTCCTTTGATTCGATTTGATTGGATCTGATGGCACTGTCNAAATCATTATTTTTTCTTTGAAGGTCAGAAAGTAGTTCGTTGAGCTTNAGTTTTTCTTTNTCAAGCTTCCCTTTTGCTTTTTCAATTAATGTATTNGAAACACCATTAATCTGAGCGACTTCAAAAGTAAATGAACTTCCTGGTTGCCCGATTTTAAATTCAAAGAGAGGCGCCAANCTTTCCGCGTTGAATAACATACAGCCATTGATAGCTTGAGGNAATTGAACAGCTCTTGACTTAATATTGCTGTAGTGCGTCGTTAATACAGCAAAAATCTTCTTTCTGTACAAAGATTCAAAAAAGGCCTCTGCCAATGCACCACCTAATTCTGGGTCTGAACCGGTTCCAAATTCNTCAAGTAGCAATAGNGTATCNCGATTTGANAGCGANAAAAACTTTTTCATTCTTTTCAATCTGTAAGAATAAGTACTCAACTCATTTTCAATTGACTGATTGTCTCCAATTTCGGAATAGATTTGCTTAAACATTCCAAAGGTATTCTCTGATTCGGCAGCTATGAATAATCCTGCCTGAACCATCACCTGAAGCAAACCGAGTGTCTTCAAAGTAATACTTTTTCCTCCAGCGTTAGGGCCAGATATTACGAGCATCCGTTGGTCGATGCTCAAATGNATATCTTGTCCAAATGTCGGCTTATTTTCGCGGTCGTTTTTATCTTTGAGTAGTGGATGAAGTGCACTTTTTACATCAATAACCTTATCCTTTGATAGATTTGGCTTTACAGCGTTCATTGCATCGGCAAGTCTAAATTTTGCATAAATAAAATCCAAGTCATGGAGGCCTTTATTATATGCTTCGATAAGCCATTGGTGANCCGCTAATTCTTTCGTTAAAGCTCTTAGAATTCGGTAAATTTCTTTTTCCTCTTCGATTTGAAAATGATCTAAATCNACATTCAGCTCAATGTTTATTTTNGGTTCAATATGTGCTACATTTCCGGTTTTACTGCTGCCCAAAACAATGCCTGAAAACTGCTTCTTATAGGAGGACTTAACAGAAAGCACTCTCCGATTGTTGATGACTGTCTCCTTCGTATCTGAGAGTAAATTTGTCTTTGACAAACGTCTTAGCTCCTTATCAAAATTCTTCTTTAATTGCCTCTGTGTACTTCGGATTGAATCTCGAATGGTTTTCAGCTCAGGTGATGCCGTGTCTTTAATTTGTCCCGATTTATCAATTACCTTTTCTATTGCCGAAATTATATCTAAGGTTTCATATGTGTTGCTGAATACATGTTCCAGGCAGTTATAGCTTCCTATTGATGATTCAAAAAAGCTCAAGATTTGGTTAACGAGGTAGGATGCTTGGTGAATATTTAAAATTCCGCTCAGTGGAATCACAGCATTTTTTATTTTTAGNAAACGCANCTCACCTTCAAGATTTTCGAATTCNAATACTGGAAAACCTTTCTCTCCTTCCTTTATGTTTTTGAGTTCTTCAATTTGATTGAGCTGCTCATTTANAATATCAAAATTACCAANTGGAACCAAATTTAGTATCCTTGACTTCGTNTGTTCTGAAAGCGCATAATCTGAGCACCAATCTAGAATTTTGTCAAATTCTAAATCTAGTATGGTTTGATGGTCGGTTACCGATGTCATTTCTAATTATGCTCGTGAAATTAATTCTTTTTACAATAATAAAAACAAGCTATTTGGGCTTTTGTTTATGNANACANCGACATTANATANGNTGCCAAANTCTATTACATNAAAGCNNGTGNTAGATTTCGTTATTTCGATATTTGTTNTTAATTATTTGACCGTTTGGCCTTTATTTTATGTATGCTTGTGAAACCATTGAATGTTCAATAAGCATTACAAGTGTCAAATGAGAAATTTAATTTCTAGTATCGCAAGAGTATTACAGGGTTTAAAACGACGGATAAACGGAAATAAATCTGAAATATATCGACAAATTCCCATTCAATGGAAGTCAATTTTAAGACATCGTGTACAATTTTATAATCGCTTAGATGCTGATCGAAAAAAAGATTTTGAGGATAGGATTCAATATTTTCTTTCATCCGTTCGGTTTGTCGGAATTAAAACTCAGGTAACAGACATAGACCGAATACTAGTTGCCGCAGGAGCGGTTATTACGTTGTTTGGATTTAGAAAATGGCATTTTTCTAATCTTCAAGAAATATTAATTCACCCTGCTGATTTTATTATACCAGGAACAGATAAAAAGGTGAGGGGTTTGGTAGGATATGGCGCTATGGAGGGACGAATGATGCTATCCCGAAAAGCCCTTATAGAAGGCTTCTACAATGATTCAGATGGGAAAAATGTTGCGATTCATGAGTTTATTCATATTATGGACATGGAAGATGGAAAGGTTGATGGTGTTTTAAGTGATATTATGAATGAAATGGACATTTCACCTTGGATGCATCTTATACACCAAAAAATGAGTGAAATAGAGCAGGGGAGGTCAGGCATTAGAAAATATGGAGCAGCGAATGAAATTGAGTTTTTATCGGTGGTAAGCGAGCTGTTTTTTGAAAATCCAGATAAAATGGAGAAAGAACATCCTGAATTATTTAAAGCCTTAGATGCTATTTTTAATCCCTAAAAAGAAGTGTAAACATATTACCAGAAAACCACAAATAATTTAGTGATGTTTCCTTTGGGATCTTTCATCCAACAGAGCGGTGATCTTGATTGATTTAATTCGATTTCAATGATTGCCAAGCATTCTGAATGAGAAAGCCATAACACGTCGGAGTGAGGGTGAATAAGCCAATCTAGCTTTGAGGGAAGAAAAAATTCATTCTGTTTAAATAAGGCTAACTCTTGACGTGTTATGTAAAACCCGCATATACAGGCGCTATTTACTTCGGTAATTATCTGCTCGCTTTGTCCTAAGGGTATGAATAGTTGGGCCTTGAAATGTACATTTTGGGCAAATCTTTCCGTATTGTAGCCAAAATGATTTATGATTTCATTGCTTTTTGGATGGAAAAGCAAAGGCATTTGTTTGCTTTTAAGCTTTGCTAGCTTTTGTTTAAGCGAGTCATTTCTATTGGGTCCAATCCATTTGTCAATTTCATTTCCAGGTATGTTTATATCGTATAAATAGAATTTATAGACTAATTCAAGATGAATCTGTTTTCCTTTGTCTGAAATTAGACAATCTAGTTCACCGATAGTTTTTTTATCTTGAATGATTTGAATATTGGTCCCGATGATTTGAATGTTTTTATCTTGCTCTAGAAGATCAAAAATAAATTGCTCGACCAAATGTCCTAGACGCAATTTCTTATTCTTTAATGTTAACTCAATATTATTTACACCTTTTATCAAATACTGATTTAATCCGAATCGTTTTCCATCCCAAAGATTATTTGTTCTTAGATAACCCATGAATCTAAGCCGGTCATTCATTGTGCATGGTTCGTTACCCACTATTGTAATATAATTAATATTATGTTAAATAGAATATATATCAATATATTGTCATTCAGTTAATTAGTATATTCTTCAAACCCTCCTTGTAGATCATACAACAGTTTAAATCCCTTCTTTACAAGTAATTTACATGCCATTTCACTCCTTCCTCCCGCTGCACAATATACTACTGTGGTAATTCTTTTATTCAATGTGGAAATTACCTTTTGTTCAAATTCAGGATCCCAAAAATCAATATTAATGGCGCCCTCTATTGCGCCTTCTTTGAACTCTTTTTCAGTTCTAACATCTAATAATTGAATCTTTTCCATAACCATCACATCTATTAATGACTTTTTATCAATTGAATTATAATTCTTTTGGGAATAGAATGAATTCGTGGAAATAGAAAGTATCAAAAGAAAAACAATAATCAAGGACGGTTTCATAATTAATAAATTAAGTCCTTTAAAGATAAACAGATTCTTGTTTATGATATGATTCTTCAAATCTTTTAAATGTTTAGTATGTTTGTTTAAATCCTTACCTATGCCCTTTTATAAGTTTAAAGATTGGACACCCGTCGCTCATCCATCAAGTTATGTCTCACCAGAGGCTACAATAATTGGAAATGTTATTATCGGTGCTGATGTATATATTGGACCAGGCGCAGTGCTTCG
>NYTQ01000001.1 GCA_002683585.1 Cryomorphaceae bacterium | reverse complement strand
CTTTAGCAATGCATTTCTCTGAGAAAGTACCTTTTGATAAGATTGAATGGTATGTAAGTATATCGGGTCTACTTGTGAAATTATTCCATCCATCCATTTTCTTCGGAGCTCACTGCCTTCGTTAATTAAATCGCCGTCATAGGGAGAGATAAAAACAACAGGGAACTTTCCAATATGATCAGCAAGCTTTTCATACTCTTTTTTATTGAGCTTGATCTTCTTTTTAGCTCCAAGCTTGTAAGAACAAGAAACTTGATTTGAATGATTATTTACGTTCCAGGTTCCGTTTATATGAAAAAATGAGCTATCAAACATTACATTTTGTTTATCAATAGGATTGAGATAGCTCTTGCACATGCTCATATAATGAATAGCATCCAGCACATTTGTTTTTCCGCTTCCGTTGCTTCCAACAAAAGCATTTAGTCCGCTTATGAATTGAATTTCAGTACTTTGGTGATTCTTAAATTGAATCAAATGAATGCGTTCTAGGAACATGTTTTAAAATTAAGGAATCGATTCCATTCTGTAGGGCTTTAAAACGCTTTTTATCTTGAATTATAATCGTTACACTATCTCATTATATTATTTTATATTTGACTGTGAGGCTATTGCCATATGAACATCAAAAAAACATAATTAATGTTCTTTGAAAAAAGAGGTTAAATTGACGTTGAATAGATTTGAAGTTTTGAATGTAAATATAACCTGATATAGGCAACCAATTACCTGATTATTATGTCTAAGTACTGTATGTTCTGTAAACAAATTTTCTCGTATTTGATTATTTCATGCGTGTTATTCGTATCAAATTCCGTACGTGCGCAATTGGTAATTGAAAACCAAGGAGCTACTGCTGAGGTTGTCGTGAATAGTATTATAAGTGGAGGGCTTACAATTACCAATGCAACAATCAATTGTCCGACAAATGCCTATGGAACTTTTACAAATGGAGCAACGACAGATATCGGTATCCCAACGGGGTTAGTATTAACGACAGGAAATGTGGGTGATTTGAATGCGCCGGGAGGTGCTTTTATGAGCACTGATAATGGAACTAATTGTAATGATCCAGAACTTAATAGTCTTGAACCTCTTGCTAATAATGATTGCTGTATATTAGAATTTGATGTTGTTCCGACTTGCGATGAATTACAAATTCGATTTGTTTTTGGTTCAGAAGAATATCCTGAGTGGGTTTCTTCTGGTTACAATGATGCTTTTGGTTTTTTTATATCTGGACAGGATCCCGCGGGAGGAACTTATGTGAATTCAAACGTAGCCTTATTGCCTGATGGGAATACAATTGTTAGTATAGATAATGTAAATGCTGGACTTAATGCAGGGTTTTATGTGGATAATTCCGCAGGTTTNACAAATNTTTTTGATGCTTTTACGACTGTATTGGTNACCGATGTTTCTGTTATACCATGCGAAACGTACCATTTTAAATTAGCCATCGCGGATGCCGGAGATGGGATTTTCGATTCGGGCGTATTCATTGATTTTCTAGAGTGCGTAGATGCTTTAGAAACAAATGTGTCCTCCTCTCCTGTCACTTGTGCTGGTTCTGATGGAACGGCAACAGTAAATGCATCAGGTGGTTATCCAGGGTATACATATAATTGGAATACAACCCCTCCACAAACAACGCCAACGGCAACTGGGCTTGATCCCGGTATTTATGAGGTATCCGTGGATGATGCAGGGGCATGTACTGACCCAATTGTTGAAACGATTGAGGTGGTTTCGGATGTAATCGTGCCCACTTTGTCTATCAATTCTGAAACAATTTGTGAAGGTGATTTCGTTACCCTAACGGGAAATCCTTCCATTGCGGGTGGAACGTTTGTATGGAATACGGGTGAGACTTCAGCGTCCATAAATGTATCTCCCAATGCAACAACGAATTATTCTTGCGATTATGACTTAGATGGCTGTCTTACAAGTGCAACGACTACTGTTAACGTCAATACAACGGAACCTGGAATTGATACTCAGATTGCCTGTGATTCATATACATGGATTGATGGTGTGACATATACTTCCAACAATGATATAGCGTCCTTTACCTTAGTCGGCGGTGCAGTGAATGGCTGTGATTCTTTGGTAACCTTGAACCTAACAATTGACCCTCTTGTCACACCAGAGTTTGAACAAATGGGTCCGTATTGTGAAGGGGTGGTTATTCCTGATTTGACTGCAAACTCAATAGAGGGCATAACGGGNTCATGGTCTCCAGCTATTGATAATTCTCAGACAACAACTTACACATTCACCCCGGATGCTGGTCAATGTGCCAATTCACAAACAATGCAAATCATAGTTGATTCTGAACTTTCCCCGAATTTCGTCCAGCAGGGTCCTTTTTGTGAAGATGATGCAATTGCCAATTTGCCTATTACTTCTANTGGAGGTATTACTGGTTCATGGTCTCCCGCAATAGATAATACTCAGTCGACGACGTATACCTTTACTCCTGATGCNGGTCAATGCGCTATCCCGGCGATTATGGAAATAACTATTGATCCATTATTGACAGCAACTTTTCCTCAGGTTGGGCCATATTGTCAAGGTAGTCCCGTTCCAGATTTGTTGACAACTTCGACAGAAGGTATCACAGGAAGCTGGTCACCAATAATAGATAATGTACAGACAACAATTTACACCTTTACTGCTGATGCAGGTCAATGCGTAAATCCGCAGACGATGGAGATTATAATTGATCCTATTCAAGNGACAACTTTTGAGCCNTTCGGTCCNTATTGTCAAGATGACCCAGCTGACCCATTACTAAATNTTTCACCTGATGGAATAACGGGCGTTTGGGGTCCGCCCGGAATTAATACTAACGCTTTGGGGTCTACGATTTACACCTTTGTCTCTGATCCTAATCAATGTGCTTTGAATTATCAGGTGGAGGTGATTGTTAATCCGATACCTGATATAGAAATTACGGGGCCAAGTGAAATTTGTGAAGGCCAAGAGGCTGTTTTGACTGCTATTTCCGGATTAAGCAACGGAGCTTATTTATGGCAACCAGGAGGTGAGACGACAAACGAAATTGTGATTAACCCAATTGAAACAACGAACTATTCAGTTGTCTATACTGTCAGCGGATGCCCAAGTCCTTCAAGTGAATTCACCGTGACAGTCAATCCAAATATTCCTGTTTTTGCTGGTGATGATATTGAAATCTGTATCGGTGAAGCTGTCACATTAGAGGGGAGTAATGCTGTGACCTATTCTTGGTCTGATGGGATAGAAAACGGGAGCTCTTTTGTCCCGGATTCATCTGGAACCTATACCCTTACAGGTTTAAGTGCGAATGGATGTGAAACACAAGATGAAGTGTCAGTGTTTGTTAATCCCCTGCCAATTATTGATCCTGGCACTCCTTTTTCCGTTTGTGAAGGTAGTGAGGTTACTTTAACAGCCTCAGGAGCTGGTCTAGGCGCATCTTATACATGGGATAATGGTGTAATAAATGGCATCCCTTTTTCATTAGATGAAACTAATGAATATACGGTTATTGGCACTGATGCAAATGGTTGTGAAGGAACAGCTTCAATAATGGTAACGGGAGTTCTTAATCCTGATGCTTCTTTTACAGCAAGTCCGAGCTCAGGAGTGATTCCTTTAAATGTGGATTTTCAAAACCTTACTACGAATGCAACCGATTACGCCTGGGACTTTGGAAATGGAGATAGTTTGAATTACGCTGAACCTAACGATCCGGTTATATCTTCTATATACAATGAGGAAGGTATTTACGCTGTTATACTTACTGCTTTCAATCAGCTTTGCTCAGATACATATACGCTGGAAATCGATGCGAATTTAGTTGGAGACCCAAGTGTTTTTGTACCCAATGTATTTAGTCCAAATCAGGATGGTACAAATGAACAGTTTATTATCCAAACAGAAAATGTAGCCTCGATTGAGATCATTATCCTGAACCGCTGGGGAAATGTAATGGCTACAATTGAATCTCTTGATCTGGGATGGGATGGTACATCGGCCAGTGGAAATGAAGCAACAGAAGGGGTTTATTTTTACAAGTATAATGCAGTTGGCATCAATGGTCAAGAGCTGTCAGGACATGGTTTTTTAACCTTAGTTCGTTAGGCCTTTTTTGAGGATTAAATAAATAACGAAAGGAATAAAAATGAGAATCATATAGATATACCAGGGCCAATATAGTATTGTGCTTTCTTCTATTTCGACAGACTTTTTTAGTTTTCTACCTGCCCTTTCTTTTTTAATTATTTTAAGCTGTTTCTGCTTTAGTCGGGAAATTTCATCCGCATAATATTTAGACGAGTCATTTTCCATCTTCACCTCAAGGGCCTCAATTCTATGAGAAATTAATCCATGTTTTGTTGCTAAAATTAATGAGGAATCGATATACAATGATCCTTTTTCATTTTCTCCTAATTCGTTGTGGATTTGACCTAGGTTCAGAAATGCGTCACATATGTAGGCAATCAATCCTTGTTTTTTTCTATCTGCCAACACCTCTTTGAATAGAATTAGCGCAGCATCTTTTTTACCTTGATAAAATCTTGTTATCGCAAGATTGTTTTTCGCTCGAAGCAAAATATATGGCGATGAACTTTTTTGCGCATTTTTCATTTGTAGTTCGAAATAAATCAAAGCCTCATCTATATTTTGTTGATCTAATTCAATTTGTCCTAAAAATGAATATGCATTGGCAATAGATTCAAATTTATTTTCCTTTATTGCCTGCTGAATATAATTTTGAGCATACATTTCTGCAGAGCCAAGGTCTCCACTTTCATAATAGCATTGAGCTAAATTAATCGTTGAGAGAAAAGAAAAGGATATATCCTTACAAGATTGACCAAATTTATTCGAGGTAATAAAGTTTTTTTTTGCGCGTTCAAAGTCATTCATTAAGAGGTAACAAATGCCCGTCTCATTAAAGGCTTCGCAAATTAATTCATCGTTGCCTAAATTAACAAAGATTGATCTCGAAGATTTTAGCAGTTTTAAACCCTCTTCCATAAATCCCTTTCTGACATCATACATGCCGAAGATCCTTTCGGTTGTTGCTTTGATATAAGGATCTTTTAACGATAGATTGCTATTGTTTAACGCTATACCCAAAATATTTAAGGAATCGAGATGGTGTCTGTTGTAGTATTTTAATAATTCTAGTGCTATTGTAGCTTTGTTTTTCGGCTCGCTTTCATTCGAGAACTGAGAAAAATTATACACGGATTGGCCATAGCAGAAGCTACTTAGATGTAATAGAACAATCACAAGCGTAATTCTATTCATAGTAATGCAGACTTTAGTTGTAATGATAGTCAACTATTATTAAGTTTGCAACAAAAATTATATTATGTCAAATGCTTTTTATTCAGTACCTGTAGCGATCAATGAACCTGTAAAGTCTTATGCTCCAGGAAGTATTGAACGCGAAACACTTCTTAAGGAATATTCTAGAATGTATAATGGCCACGTTGATGTACCCATGTATATCGGAGATGAGCAGGTTTTTACTGATAATAAGAAAAAGCTAAGCCCTCCCCATGATCATGCCCATGCGATAGGAACCTCAAACTATGGAACTGAAAAAGAGGTTAGACAGGCGATAGATGCGGCAATGGAGGCAAGAAAAAAATGGTCAAATATGAGCTGGGAGCATAGAGCTTCAATATTTTTAAAAGCAGCTGACCTTCTTGCAGGTCCTTTTCGTGCAAAATTGAATGCCGCGACAATGCTTGCTCAAAGTAAAAATGTGATGCAGGCGGAAATTGATGCCGCATGTGAATTGATAGATTTTTTCAGATTCAATGTTCAATACATGAGTCAATTATACAAAGAGCAGCCAGAGTCTCTTCCAGGTATGTGGAATCGCTTAGAGCACAGGCCGCTAGAAGGTTTTATCTTTGCACTTACTCCTTTTAATTTTACTTCTATTTGCGCAAACCTTTGTGCAGCGCCTGCAATGATGGGTAATGTCGTTATATGGAAACCTGCTGAAACTCAAATATATTCTGCTCAGGTTATTATGGAACTTTTTGAAGCAGCTGGTTTACCTAAAGGTGTTATCAATATGGTCACCGTTAGTGGAAGAGAGATTTCAAATGTAGTATTTCAAGACAAAAATTTTGCAGGACTACATTTTACAGGAAGTACCGATGTATTTCGAACACTTTGGAAGGGTATTGGTAATAATATCGAAAAATATAGATCTTATCCTAGAATCGTTGGTGAAACCGGAGGAAAAGATTTTATTGTTGCCCATAAATCTGCAGTAGCTGCGGAGGTAGCGACGGCAATTTCACGTGGTGCATTTGAATTCCAAGGTCAAAAATGTTCTGCTGCATCAAGGGCTTACATACCGAGCAATATTTGGAGTGATGTAAAGGCTCAAATTATTTCAGATGCTGAAACTTTTAAAATGGGATCTCCTGAAGACCCAACTAACTTTATCAATGCGGTAATTTCAGAAAAAGCGTTTGATAGTATTGCGACATATATCGATTTTGCCAAAAATGCAGCTGATGCCGAAATAATTGCCGGAGGTAGTTATGATAAATCGAAAGGTTACTTTATTGAACCCACTATTATTGTCACTTCGGATCCAAAGTTCAAAACAATGGTAGAGGAGATTTTTGGTCCGGTTATGACCATATTTGTATATGAAGAAGATAAGTGGGAAGAGACCTTATCTCTTGTTGACGATACCTCGGAATATGCATTGACGGGAGCGATATTATCTGTTGATAGGTATGCAGCTGAATATGCCACAAAAGCACTTGAAAATGCCGCGGGTAATTTCTACATAAATGATAAACCAACTGGAGCAGTTGTGGGTCAGCAGCCTTTTGGTGGTGCTCGCGGATCTGGTACAAATGACAAGGCAGGATCCATTCTAAATCTTCTAAGATGGGTGTCTCCAAGAACCATAAAAGAAACATTTGTTCCGGCGACTGATTACAAGTATCCATTTCTTGAAAAAT
>NYTQ01000008.1 GCA_002683585.1 Cryomorphaceae bacterium | reverse complement strand
GCACTGCGTTTAAAAACAGATGAAATAAAAGCATTACAATTCACTTTTGAGAATCTCGCTAAGGGGAAGAAAAAAATCAAATCTGATGAAGAAATATGGCAGGACTTTAAGCAAATCAAAAAAAAGATGAAAAGGCTCAGCGCTGAAATTGATCGGTTAAATCCAAAATACGCATCCGCATCAAATGCACTTGGTAATGCCATTTCTAACAGCCATTTTAAAATTCTAAATAAGAACGAGTTGAAAACGAATATTAAAAATAATATATCTCAGCTCCACGAATCCTCAGAAAGCACAAGAATAAAAATAACGCGCTACAGAAGGGAGCTGGATAATGCTAAACATAGAATTGCTGACAGCACCTACAGAAAAAGAAATGAGGTCCTTAATCAGATGGATCAATTGCTTTCTGAGACAGCGCAAACACAGACTTATATCCAAAGCGCCTTAGCTGAACTTCTAAAACCTCGAATGCTTCGCTCTAGAAATGAGATATGGACCGGTAACAACACAACTACCGAAATAAATGTAACAAAAATACAAGACGGTATTTCCAAAATAAAGGAAACACAAGCTTTATTTAATAAACTAGCTACTTCACTAAACGAAAATACAGGAGAATAACATAATGACCTCCTAAACAAAACTTTACAAAACTGAAATATGAAAAAAGCACTTTTTATTATACTTATTGCTTTACCATTTTTGACTTTAGGTCAACAAAAACAGAACATTATTAAAAGTAATTATCTTGATGGATTTGTGAATATAGAAGGTGCTGATTTTGAAAAATCCAGCGGAGTACTAATTGACAATCCAAATAATAACGATACTACTCTAGTTTATGGCGAGAAACCATATATGCAAAGTGTTGCTGATTTTGCTATTTCGGACCACGAAGTTACGAATGCTGAATATAGAGCTTTCGTTTATTGGGTAAGAGATTCAATTGCAAGGTCTAAGTTGTTCCGGCGCAACAATGACTCAAAAGAAAAAAGAAAATGGGGGAAAACTGTAAATACTTATACAGGAAAAGTAGACTCCTCAGGTCAGAACTACCTCTTAAATTGGGAAAGTCGTTTGGATTATGAAGACCCAGAAATCAGTTTCTTGTTATCTGACATGTTTTATAGTGAGGATCGTTTCTACAAGAGAAGAACAATAGACACGCGATTATTATATTTCGATTTTTATTGGATTGAAAATAACGATACTATTCTAGAAAGAATAAATGTTTACCCAGACACTACCTGTTGGCATGCAAATAAATCCTCATACATATCGGATAATATGATATCTGACTACTTTTGGTACTCATATTACGATGATTACCCTGTTGTTGGTCTAACCTATCATCAAATTCGTGCTTACTTGAGTTGGAGGACAGATCGTTATCTTGAGGAATGCAGAAAAAGCAATAAAAAGAACCTTGTCCCAATCCAATTTCGTCTACCCACAGAAAATGAATGGGAATATGCTGCAACAGGCAAATACCACTATACTAATGGATATGAAATGAATAAATCGGGATATGCCTCAAATTTCGGATCTGTAACAACCCAAACCGGTTTAGTTTCGAAGTACCCATATCAAGACGGTTCTACCTATACTAATGAAGTACAAAAATATTTATCTAACCCCCATGGATTATATGACATATATGGTAATGTGGCTGAATGGACATCGACAGTTGCTCCTGATACAATTTCGCTTTATCAAAATATAATGAATGCTTTCTATTTTCCAGTTCCTAATCAAGTTTTTAGTGGAGAAAAAAAGGGCTTAGTCTTCCCAAAATACAATAGTGAAAACAATACACATATCTACATAACGGATCCATATACAAAGCAAACTTTGCACGTCAATAAACGTAGCAAGGAACATGAGGACATAGTAAAGAGAAGGATTGAATATTATGCAGCTGGACCAAATGATACTTTTGATGAGCTTAAACGTAAATTTCTCGAATTTCATTCAATCGATAAGAAATTTGATTCAATCATAAGAACTAATTTAGACCCTGAACTTGAAGGTGATGTAATTACATCGGGCGAATATGACTATTTAAACCTATATTCTGATACCTTAAAACGTATTCCGTTGTATGACAACATTGAAGGAATATACGTTGATCTGGTAGAAAATGCCTTTTTTGATCCTGAGATAGATTACATTGACCCTATTATTCGTCGTTTTATACACAATAGAAAAGTGTTACACAGGGCTAAAGAGAATCAAATCAAGAATAACCGGAGTATTTTTGATTCTCTTTATGTTGTAAAAGGAGGTTCATGGATGGACGAACCTCATTTTATTTGTTCAGGTGCAAAAGAGATTTATCCTGATGTATGGTCTAGTTCCAAAATTGGATTTAGGGTGGCTACGTCCATAGATTACACAATACCTATTTCATCTCTTGAGGCAAAAAAGCAAAGAAAAACGAAACGAACTCAAAAAAAGAGTAAAACAGGTTGGGAGTATAACCTATACCCGTATAAGTGGTACGAATACTATTACGGTCACAATCAATTTGGATTTAGAATGGATGGTAAAAAAGAATAAGAAACGCTAATTGGTGGACCTCTCGGTCCCAGTTTCGAACTTTTTTAGAGAATTATTGAGTGGGTTTGTCTAATGACAAAAAACAAGAAATCTTATTTTTATTTTAATTGGAATTTTAGCTCTTCTATTCACGTTCAGAACCATATATTAGGAATTTCACACCATGTAAATTCACACAAGTAGGTACCCTATTCAGTAAATTACTCTAAATATAAATGTCTTGCATTTCTAGAGAGCCATTATATATTATTATATAGCTACAAGTTGGTATATTTAACTTTAAATCTACTTAAAGATTATAGATGAATAAGTTTACTGCAAAAAGTAGTTATTATAATCTGGGGGCATATAAGCTATATGATTTGTATGCAGAAAAAGTCATTTTAGACAACAAGAAAAAAATAGATAGTGAGTATCCCTATTTTGGAGATTTATATGCGGATTTAGTTGCTGTTACGTTCTTGGGTAAGCTAGATATACCTTTGTTCGAATTATTTCCTTCATTGCGCATAGATTTACCATCTGAAGATCTAAAATTTGACCACTTCATTGATAATCATATAAATGAGCACTATGGCGCCACGCATAATCTAATTGCACGTTACATAAAAAGTTATCAGATCAAACACACATCTCACCCTTTTGGAGGACGTCCCAATTTTAGACCGGTTGTTCATCCTTTTGAAATGATTGAAAAAATAACACCAAAAGATGTAAAGCATAAATACAAGTGGTTTCAACCCTATGAATATGCAACTAATCATATAGAAAAATTAAATTTTGTTGAAAGAGTCCTAAAACTAGAACTTGACACAATAAAAAATGAAGCTGAAAATTCTTTCCGTTCATATCTAGGTCTAAAACCAAAAGCACCAAGGTGGATTTCAGAGCAAAATCTTTATGACAGAATCAAATTAGAGTATAAAAACTTATTAGTTGTCTCTCAAGCTTCACCAGATTGGCTAGAACGTCAACGTTTTGATATTTATTTTCCTGAGATTAATGCAGCAATTGAATATAACGGTGCTCAACATTATAAAGCAGTTGGACTCTTTGGAGGGGAAGAGGGTTTGAAACAAACTAAAAAGAGAGATGCTTTAAAACGTAAAAAATGTAATGATAATAAATGTGATTTGCTTGAGGTAAGTGAGGATTACAATTTAAATGAAGTATTTAATTGGATAGATCAAATACTCACTGAAAAAGCAGAGAGAAAGAAAAATCAATAACTTTAGAAAAGTAAAACAGAATTAAAACCTAAACCTATGATAAAAAAGATTCTATTCTCCACCCTATTTATGATGATTGGCTATTGCTCTTTTGGGCAAAGTGGTCAGTATATTGTAATGCTGAATTCAACGTATTGTTCTGACTTCACAGGAATAATAAATTGGACTCAAGATCCTAAAATTATTATCATTGACCCCTCAGGAAACATTAATGAAACCAACCTAAGTCCAGCAAATTCCACTGAAGATGTATTAGGACATGTGGCAGAATTCAATGCAACTGTTTCTGATATCATGAGTAACGGATACACAATAAAATCAGATGGGGTTGGGGCTTCCTCATACATGGCTTATTTTTTAGCAATTTCCCAAAGTGCCAATATGGGGTGGTCTGATGGTCCTTGCCCAGGAACGGGAGGAGCAGTATATGGTGTAACCCTTGTACCCTGTTGCACCCCACCTTGAACTGATGGTGTGGATGTTTTATCAGAAAACAACCCATTCCATATTGAAAAGGTATTTCCAAATCCTAGTAATAATCTGATTCATTTGGAAGTCAAATTTGCTGTAGGTCAAGCACCTGAGTCAGTATTGGTATATGATGTTATGGGAAATATTCTGCTCACCACACCCTACGCTACTTCTTCTGAAAATGATATTGAACTAGATATTTCCAAACTCAGTTCTGGTCTTTATTTTGTAAAACTATCAGGTGATATTCTAGAATCTATACCAAAGCCTTTTAGTGTTTATTGATTTAAAAGCACCTGGTATAAATCCGTGATTGGATGCTTCCCATTATCTGTAATTTTCCAATACTAAAATTGAAAATCCAGATACTTACTGCCAGCAGATTACCTATGGTTTCACGCAAAGGGGTGTCAAAAGGAAAGTGATATTCTAGTGAATACGGGGGTTATAGACTGATAATGATGGTCTCATTTTTTTGGCAATTTACTGTCTATTTACTGCCAATTATTGCCGATATTGGGTCTTTTTACTACATTTGGGAGTCTAGCTATCAGGTCACAAAAAAACCCTAAACTATTGCTAGTAAAGGGTTTTAGAAGTGGTCCCACAAGGGCTCGAACCTTGGACCCCCTGATTATGAGTCAGGTGCTCTAACCAACTGAGCTATAGGACCCGATGGAAATCCATCATAGAGGGTGCAAAAATAATAAAATATTCAGTTAATACTAATCTTCTTTACCGAAGTTGTCGTACAGATACAGCGGTAATGCAAGAGAAAAACCTACCATAAATAAACAGACGAAATACTTGGTGATCTTTAGCTTCTTAGTTCTCCATTTGTGAATTAGAAAGACCGAAAAAGCACTAGCAGCGACAGTAATATCCATTGAAATCATGGCCATGGGATGTGTCGCGAAGAGCTGACCAAAGAAGCCATCCATACTGCCATTGTTTTCAATTAAAAAATGGATGAGGTGGTAGTAAGGCAAAACAATACCAAGAACACACAAAACGAGATATACCTTTTTCATAATTGGTTTAATTTATAAGTGAAGATAGCTAGGATTTTTTAGCACGCGCCTGTAGGAGAAACCAGCACAAAGCACCGAACATGATTGAGGCAAACAGAAGATGCGCCGTTCGGACTAAGCCTGGCATGTCCACATGCGCCAACAATACACCAGAAAAAAGCTCCATCGCTAGGACAAAGAAAGATAAACGTATTGCACCGAACTGCTGCCCTTTTTCATTGATCCAAAAGACCACGCAAAGTAAAATCAATACTAGCCAAGAAAAACTTCTGTGAATGTAAAAAGGAAGCCCTACCCCCTTTGTCCATTCGCTTTGCCCTACTCCTTTTTTAATCAGTAAATCAATTGACTCCCTAACCTGTGTACCCAAAAACATCTGGTAAAATGTGATGATAAAAATNAACCAAAGCATTGCTAACATCCATTTGGGAAGCACAAATCGCTGAAATATGTTTTGCCTGTCTGTTGCTGCCGCAATAAAATAAATTTGTATGCCAATAATTAAAAGCGCCATAAACATGTGAATCGTTATCGTCCAGGGCACAAGATTGGTGGCGACTACAATGGAGCCAAACCATGCCTGAAAAGCCATTAGAATCAAATTAATACCGCTTATCAATAAAAGCTTTGATTTTCTATAGGACAAAACCAACCAAAAGNAAACTAAAAGCATCGCGTTTCCTGCCAAGAAGCCAAACAAACGGTTNACATACTCAATCCATGTTTTTGTNGCGTTAAAAGGCTCTTCTTNNTANACNGNAGGNTCATTTTTNANNAGNGTNGCNGTTTCNTCTANACCAATAGCTGAAAGCACCTTAGTNAANTTGTCTACCTTTTTNCTTCGCTTTTCNAGATANGCNTCTCTGTAATCTANGCGGCAAGCGCATNNGCCGTGGTNGGTGGAANCCATNCNCCAAANCANTTTGGCCAGTCAGGACATCCCATNCCGCTNCCNGTNATTCTNACGAAACTACCNGCAATNACAACTANNTAAATCAAGANCANGACNANCCAGTTAAATCGAATAAAACGCTTAGAAAAAGTCATGACNCAAATTTACCGAAACCTTTTNTGATTAAACCCCCTGAATTAAGTTTTGTTTAAGCAGAAGAAACATTCCCAAAATACAATAGGAAGCCTTATCTTTGTTTTTTGTAATCTCATGAACAACGCACCTCTTACAGCTATATCTCCAGTCGATGGTAGATACCATTCAAAAACCAAAGCGCTTCAGGCATATTACTCTGAATATGGATTAATTCGTTACCGAGTGCTTGTGGAAGTTGAGTATTTTATTGCCTTAACAGCGATTCCTCTTCCCTCTTTAAAAGACTTTCCAGCAGATNAAATAGAGGCTTTACGTGATTTNTACCGGAATTTTTCTGAGGATGATGCCCTTTGGATNAAGGAAACGGAAAAAACCACNAACCATGATGTAAANGCTGTAGAGTATTTCTTGAAAGAAAAAATGACGGCTCTTGGCCTAGAACGCTATTTAGAGTTTATTCATTTTGGATTGACCTCCCAAGACATTAATAATACTGCAGTTCCGCTATCTCTAAAAGAGGGTATAGATACGGTTTATCTCCCCCTTTTGGATGATGTGATTGCGAAAATTAAAGAACTCGAAACAGAATGGAAGGATGTACCNATGCTAGCACGGACGCACGGACAAGCTGCGTCGCCTACGCGATTGGGTAAAGAACTCAAAGTTTTTAGAGAAAGACTTGAGCTGCAAAAAGCAACGCTAATTGCCGTTCCTTTTTCAGCGAAATTTGGAGGAGCGACAGGTAATTTCAATGCCCATTTCGTAGCCTACCCAGAAATTGACTGGGTGAACTTCTCGAATCACTTCGTCAATGAAACCTTAGGCCTACACCGAAGCCAAACAACAACACAAATCGAACATTATGACCATGCAGCTGGTCTTTTTGATGCCCTAAAGCGCATTAATACAATCCTTATCGATTTAGACCGTGACATATGGACCTATGTATCCATGGACTACTTCAAGCAGAAATTAAAAGCAGGAGAAATCGGCTCATCTGCAATGCCTCACAAGGTAAATCCTATTGACTTTGAAAACTCTGAAGGAAACCTTGGTATTGCGAATGCTTTATATGAGCATCTTTCAGCCAAGCTGCCAATATCACGACTCCAACGAGACCTTACAGATTCGACAGTATTAAGAACCATAGGCGTGCCAATCGCTCATTCAGTGATCGCATTCCAATCTAGCCTTAAGGGCCTTGGCAAGCTTGTATTAAATGAAGCTGCAATCNCAACAGAACTTGAAAACAACTGGGCAGTNGTTGCCGAGGCAATTCAAACGGTGCTGAGACGCGAAGGTTTTGAAAAACCATANGANGCANTAAAAGGACTTACAAGAACACANGATAAAGTNACNAAAACATCTGTTCACGCCTTTATAGATACCCTTGAAATTACCCCAACGCTAAAAGAAGAATTAAAGAAGATTGAGCCTTCGACNTATCTTGGTATACAATTGGTAGGTAAGTAAACATGTTATATAAAGTTATTATTTCATTTTTTGTATTTAATATATTGTATTTCAATGTATTATCACAAGTAGAATATAGTAATAACTTCGATTTAGAATGGGGTACGCTAGAAAGATCCCCGGGATCACTTCTCGAAATATTGCCACAAAACAATGCTGACTTTTACTCTTTACGCTGGTCTGGTGGACGTTCATTTGGTACCTATAGAGTTGTAGAGCATCAAAATCTTCAGCAGGTAAATCAAGGTCGAATCAAGCAAGTTGCACAATCGGGTATTGCGAACTTTGAAACTGCTTATTACGTTGGAGAACAGCTCTATGTATTCTTATCCGACAAGGTAAACGGTGAATTAGTTTTATATGCACAGCCCTACTCGCAAGAGTTGACACCCAACGGTTCATCTGTTGTTATTGCCAAATACAACAATGATAAGATGAATGCAAAACCAAATTTTGGTGTCATTTCCTCAGAAAATAAAGAATACATTGGCATCGTTTGGGAGATACCCGGAAGAAAGACCATAAGTGATGCCTACGGATACGTAATTCTCGATCAATATTTAAATAAGCTTAATCAAGGTGCATACAACATTCCACTTAATGGGAACCTAACCAGCATCAATGAACATCACATCTCGAATACGGGCGATTATTTTTTAAGTTTAACCGAGCACAAGAGGCCAAACGATAGGATTTTTAGCAAAGATTACGACAATTTCAAAGCGCTTCACGTATACAAAATAAAGGACAATGCCCTCACTGAATTCTCTTTAAGCATTGAAGACAAACGTATTGATGACCTAAAAATGTCTTCCAATGATGACGGTATATTTACACTGTCTGGTGTGTATGGTAGCTCTGAGATAAAACAAAATCGAAGAAAGCACTTGGTTGAAGGGATATTTGTTATTCGTATTGACACGGATGTAGACTCCATGATTTTTCAAGGCTTTATTCCTTTCAGAAAAGATTTCATCAGTATGAATTTTAATGAAAAAAGTACCTTACGTTCAAGAAGAAAGCGAAACCGAGAGCAAGAACTCTACAACTATAAAATAAGAGACATTTTTACCCTAAATGATGGTTCTCTTGTGGGATCAATAGAGCAATACTATATCTTTGAAAGAAGCAGCTATGATAGTAGGACTGGTCTTACCTCTACCATATACTACTATTATTACGATGACATTATTGCTTTTAAAATTGGCAACGATAAAGCATTTGATTGGCAGAAAAAAATAAACAAATCACAAATCTCTACCAATGACGGAGGGCCCTTTTCCTCCTACAGCTCCTTCACAGATGGACGAAAACTTTATTTTATATTCAATGACAACCTGAAAAATTACAACGAGGAAGGTAAATTCATGCAGAATAATAGAGAATGCTACCCTTTTAACTTATCCAGGAGAAAAAATATCGCGGCCATTACAGCGGTGGATTTAGCATCAGGTGCCCTTGACCGAAATATGCTATTCTCTCGCAAAGAGCTGAAATCGATTGTAGTCCCAAAAAT
>NYTQ01000007.1 GCA_002683585.1 Cryomorphaceae bacterium | reverse complement strand
GGTTGTTTTGGATCTAATGTACTTACGCGAAACATCTCTCCCGCTCCTTCGGCATCTGAACCCGTCAATATAGGCGTGTGGATATAGTTGAACCCTTTATCATTAAAAAATTTATGTATCGCAAAAGATGCTGCATGCCTGATGCGAAAAATAGCGCCAAATGTATTCGTTCTAAATCTCAAGTGTGCCTGCTCTCTTAATAAATCAAGGCTATGTTTTTTAGGCTGAAGGATTGTCTTTTGCACCGCGTCGGGATCTGCAGCTCCAATAATTTCAAAGGATTCGACTTGAAGCTCAACACTTTGACCGGAACCTTGCGATTCGACAAGCGTTCCAAATAGGCTAACAGCAGCTCCTGTGCTAATGGCACGTAGCGCCTGCTCATCGAACTGATCAAAATCAATCACGCCTTGAATATTCGCCATACACGAGCCATCATTGAGCTGGACAAACCTTTTGCTTCTAAAAGCACGCACCCATCCCTTTACCTCGAGCTTTTCTCCAAGGAAATTCGCTCCATTCCCGAGCAATTCTGAAATTCTAATTCTAGCCATAATACAAAATTAAAGGTTTTTTCCTTGATAAGGAATGCAAAACAATACGCAATTCATTATAAATAGAGGGTTTGGACACATTGGGTATGATAATTTTGATTTTGACCTCAAATTCTTGAGGAAAATTGATGTAGAAAAGATAAATTTATAAAACTTAAAAAACCCTCCTACCATGAAAATAAAAACACTCACCTCTTTAGTTTTCTGTTCATTTATATCGATTGGTTTTTGTCAAGATATACTTGGCATTGATGTTTCTAATTGGCAAGGAAATATTGATTGGGAGCAAGTGAAAGCGGATGGATATACCTTTGCATGGGCCAAGTCAACGGAGGGTATGACCTACACAGACCCTATGTTTTTGACCAATATGGAAAATGGGCTAGATGCAAATGTAGTAATGGGTGCCTATCACTTTGCAAGGCCTGACAACAATACTCCACAAGAAGATGCGGCAAACTTTTTAAATATTGCCTCGGCTTATATTGGAAATGGATTTCTCCCCCCTGTTCTCGATTTAGAGAATCCATATTCTGGAGGTCAAGCCGTTTTACTTACGGATATGTTCACCTCAGAGGAATTGAGTAATTGGGCGCAAGCATGGATGACTGAGGTAGAAACGCAAACGGGCATATCACCGTTTATTTATATCAATGGAAACTATGCCAATTATCTTAATTCTTCCTTGACTGAATACAGCTTATGGTTTGCTCAACCGGATGAAAACTTAAGCCCTCCCGTAAACATTGGTAATTGGGAAGATTGGAAATTTAAACAGTATTCATGGTGGGGTGATATTTTGGGAATTCAAGGCGATGTTGACTTGAATATATTCAATGGGACGCTTCAAGATTTCAATACGATCATCGGTATAAACACTGCTGAAATTGCTGTACAGAATAGCCACATCTATGTTTTTCCCAATCCAACATCAGGTTTGCTACATATAGACGCAGATGGCAATCAAATTGAAGAAGCAACACTTTATGATTGCAAGGGATTGATTCAACCTGCATTATTTAAAGATGGTTTTGTTGATTGTTCCGTTCTCAGTCCGGGCCTCTATTATTTACATATAACCACCATCAAAGGCCTCTATTACTTTCTGAAAGTGAATAAAATTTAATTTCTATCGTGTAAGTCTAAGACCAGAAAAAGACTAATTGCCTGAATTTCGCGCTTAATTTGCGGGAAGTCTTTTTTTCTGAACATAAGACATTATGTCTTGTAAATCAATTCGAATAGAATTTAATTGTGATTTATATCGCTTTCTTTCTTCCATCAGACCTCGTATNANTTCCTTGTTTTTTNATCTCCCTTTNGNCATTTGNGCGGCATACTTCACTTCCATTTCTGACCANAACTCAAAGAGGCGTTCCGATTTAGTATTGAGCTGCTCTATTCTGNTTTGATAGGAGTTCTTTAATGTTTGGTTNGANANATTAAATAAATCAGTTANCTGAATCTTAATATTATTNAAACGATTTTGANCAATAACATTNTCTTTTACTTTTTTNAAATCATANGTTATGCCNATAAANGAAAGCCCTTTAATGATCCACTTNCTCGGNTCATAGGCAAACCACTTTACACCATTTCTGTAATCCCATTGAAATTTATGGTGATAATTGTGATAACCTTCGCCAAAAGTAAACCANGAAACAATCCAAGAATCNCGGGCAGTTGATTTGATATCATGCGTTCTTTTACCAATATAATGGCACATTGAATTGATAAANAATGTTGCATGATGAACAATCGTTAACCTTAAAAATCCNGCCCATAAAAATGCACCCATTGGTCTTCCATAGGAAAANCCAATAATTAANGGNATAATGAATCCGAATAAAATTCCGATACNGAAATAATATTTGTTCTGAAANACTATGGCACTTTTTTTNGTCAAATCCTTAACACCTCGNACNCGGTTATTTTCTTCAGGAACATTCTTCACTATCCAGCCAATATGCGCATGCCAAAACCCCTCAGTTATTGAATATGGGTCCTCCTTTGTCTCAGCCTTCGTATGATGAATTCTATGGTCTGAACACCACTTTANAATTGTATTTTCAAGCGCCATGGANCCAAATATCATAAGAACCCATTCAACAAAATTATTTGTCTTGTATGCTTNATGAGCGAATAACCTATGGTATCCCATGGTAATGCCCATACCTGANAAAAACCCAAAACACAAATAGCAACAAAGGTTCTTGCCAAACCATACCATTATAATAAACATAAGTACCGGTTCCGAAAAAGCCAATTAATGGAATTAAGGTTAAAAGAATAACCATATTCCAATTATATTTCCCCTTGTTTTTTTGCTTTAAAGAGTTCATCTTTTTCTTTTTTTTAGTNTTGATTGCAAATCATTTATTTTCCATTTAGGTCAGACATCGTCATGTTCAGACCAACAGTAACAAATGAATGAATGAATTTGGTGGATTGTTCAATGCGCTCATCTAGTNCTGTTTCCTCTTTTTTAGACCATGAACCCAAAACAAAGTCTGCTTGTTTACCACGAGGGTAATCGTCTCCAATACCGAATCTCAATCTGCTATATACTGAAGTTTTGAGTACCTCCTCCGTATCCTTTAAGCCATTGTGGCCGCCCGCTGAACCCTTACCTTTGAGGCGCAAGGTGCCAAAGGGTAATGCAAGATCATCGCTAATTACAAGTAGGTTTGAAATTGGAATTTTCTCTTTCTGAAGCCAATATTGAATTGCTTTTCCAGATAAATTCATGAAAGTATTTGGTTTGATCAAGATCAGCTTTCTGCCCTTAAACTTAATTTCAGCGCGGTCAGCATGCCTTTCAGTTTCAAATATTGAACCGGCTTCTTTTGCCAGAGTATCTACAATATCGAAACCGATATTATGTCGCGTTTGCGCATATTTCAAACCAGGATTCCCAAGACCTACAATCAAATATTTCATACTTCTACCATTGAGGACATGCATCGCATGCATTAATAGGTTTCAAATAAAATAACAGTCCAAACAAAATATGGGCCTCGATATAGCCAAACTGGTGACTTGCAATAGAGTTAAAGTCTTCAGGTCTTGTTTTCACATTATTTTGTAACATGAAACCCGACCCTATACCAGGCTGAATATAAAAATGCCTAAAAAACTCTAAACGCAAATCTGCATGAAGGGAGAGCGCCATACCAGATAAAGACTGGGTCTCTAAGGATTTTCTTCCTGCAAAGGTAAAGTCATTCATTGAAACAATTGCTCCCGCCCCCACTCCGAAAAGACTAGACAATGCGAACCAAGCTGAATTTCTTTGCCTATACCACTGATCAACTCTTGACACCTCTGCCCGAATATAATTTAATCCATTGCTATTTTCATAATGAAATGAAGCTTCTTGCGTGATTACAGGCTCATTGATATATGTCCCAGACCAATTAGTCTCTAGATCAACCCCCGGATTTATCGTTCCCGATAGCTGATAAGGGACATTATCTTTTAGGATATATTTCATGTGATCGAAGCCCAAAGAAATCGCCCAATTTTTTTTGATCATATAACCAATTCGGATATTATATTGCGGAATCGTTATGTTATTGAACTTGAAATAATTTTCATAACTCAAAGATTCTTGACGGTCCTCTGCTTGACAATCTTGCAGCGTAAAATCGTATCCTGGACCAGTAAAATTAATATCGCTTTTGGAATAAAAGTCACGGTTATACCCCCAATGAAAAAAGATAGCTCCGGCATTAAATGACTTCTTTGGTTTGGCTTTATTTCTTCGTTGAGAAAACCCCGAAAACAGCAAAGAAATGGTTAGCAGTAACAAAAAATATTTTTTCATTCTGAAATTAATTTTATCCATTTTTCCTGCGAAAGAATCTCTTCGAGTTGAAAATGACTTCTTTTTTTGGCGTCATACCATGCAACAAGTCCAAGACCCTTGGCATAGTAGGCAACTGTCTCAAGTGTCTGCTGACTTTCTTGTTTCGTAAATGGGTTTAATAAAGTATAAATAGCGTTCTCCTCTAATGTAATACATTCCAAAGAATCGGATAAAACTTCTCGCATTTTCTTAACGCTCAATCTCCTATTTACCTCCATCAAAAAAACTGTCGAGTCAGTAACTCCGGAGAACTTAGAGGTAAACGTTGCTAATTCTCCTTTTGCTTTGGGCAGACATTGGTCCTTATATAGTGTTGCCTTCTCATTTTCACCTAAAGCATTGACGACCATATGGTCCATCACATTGAGAGAATCCAAGTTAAAGTTAAAAGCCTCAGTCAACCTACCGTCTTGAACGTATCGTTCAACTACGATATGCTTTCCTTTAGAGTCTTCAATGCCGTATACCCTATGGAACTGTTCATTTAAACCATGAATAATGTCTCTATACCTATACACTTTAGGCGCTGTATCATAGTTGTAAAAATATGCAGCATACGGGTGAGAGGAAGTTGAAACTTCGTTTGAACATGAGCACAACACCGAAAACAATATTCCAAAATAAAAAATCCGCATTATTTTGTCATTTTTAAAAATGAAATCTCATTTTCAGACAAGTGGCGAAACATTCCTCTTGGAAGATCTTTTTTTGTTAGTCCTGAAAATCGAACACGGTCTAATTTAACAACAGCAAGGCCCATCGCATCAAACATGCGGTGAATAACCTGTTTTTTACCAGAGCTTATTTCAATACCAACTTCGCGTGAGGTACCATCTTGTACATGCGTAGCATTCAATACTTTGGTTTTTCCATCCTCTAAATCTAATCCCTCAATCATCTGTTTTAAATGACTTTTAGTCACAGGTTTATTCAATTCAACATGGTACAATTTCTTAGATTGAAAGCGAGGGTGGTTCAACTTTTTAGATAAATCAGTATCGTTGGTAAAAAGCAATAAACCCGTTGCGTCCTTATCAAGCTTATCCACGGGAAATAGCATTTCTCTACATGCTTTTTGAACTAGGCTCATGGCAGTCTTCCTTCCTTTAGACTCGCCAACGGTAGAATAAAAACCTTTTGGCTTATTTAACAAAACATATCGCTTGTTAAAGGACTTAATGGTTTCTCCATCATATTTAACTTCATCATCAGGTTTTACCTTATACCCAAGCTCGGTTATGACTTTGTCGTTAACCATTACCACCCCGGCAGCAATTAAAACATCCGCCTCTCTGCGAGAACAAATACCTGCATTTGATATGAATTTATTTAGCCTTACCTCATCACTAAAAGACGGTAAAGGATCACCTTTCTTGAAACGTTGGCGATATTCTATGTACTTGCGTTTATCACGCTTTGAAACATTTTTGTCTGGCTTTTGATTTTTTTTATCTCTACGCATTGCTATTGACCGTTTGAAAGGAATTTGAACTTTCAGGGAACAAAGATAGGTAATTTCACTAGGCACCTTTAATACTGACTGGCCTATTCTTTTTGAAGAATGGTAATATCCTCTATAAGTTCATCTACTTCATTTCGATTGGTTCCGTCATAATAACCTCTTATCTGTTTATTTTCATCAATTAGAACAAAGTTATTTGTATGGATAAAGTCACTCCCCACATCTCCTTGATTTTTTGCTTCAGCAGGCTTTAATAAGAAAAATGATTTGCGTGCTAGTTTATAAATCGATTCTTTATCACCTGTCAAAAAAAACCATTTTCCCGCTGCTGCATCGTGTGCATTTGCATACGCTTTTAAAACCTTTGGTGTATCGTTTTCTGGGTCAACAGTAAAGCTTAATATCACAACATTAGTGTCTCTTAAATATGCCGATTGAATACGTTTCATTTGCTCATTCATGATTGGGCAAATCCCTTTACAACTTGCAAAGAAATATTCAACCACCCATATTTTTTTTGAAACACTGCTTGAGCTAAAAGCCAAACCATCCTGATCGATTAAATCAAAATCTGCAATGAAATGATCCCTTCCCTTACTCCTTAGCTCTATATCAACCATTTCTGAATTCAAATCAATTGGATTAATCACCGCTAACTCTTTTTTATCAGAAGGCGCATTAAAGTAATATGCGATTGGCACGCATATAATTAAGAGAAGAAAAATGAAAGCTACTTTTTTCATAAAATGTCTTTATTTGCCAATGTGGCTTTAATTATTTTCTTTCTTTCAGCTTCAGATCCTGAAAGTACGCAATAAGAAAATCCATATTTTTTCAACGAGGCCTCATAGATGTAAAATAGCCTATCTCTATCCTGAGGGTTCTCTCTCAACGGATCTGGAACCCATTTAAAATCAGGTTTGCAAAGAAAATAAAGATCAATTTTTTGCCGTTCTAATAATTGTAAAATGTTCTCAGAAACCTTTTGATACTTTTCCTCAAACCATATTTTCATCACCAACATTTCAGTATCAACAACCAAATCACCTTTAACAGAATTTCTTTCAAATTGTTTCGATGCAATTATATCTAAATCATCAATTGAATAAGCCGACTGGTCTTTCAAATATTCTCGAGCATACTCCTTGACAAGGTCAAAAGAAAGCTCCTTTGCCAGCCATCGGGCCATCGTAGATTTACCTGAGCATTCAGGTCCCGTAAATGCAATTTTAGTCCCGCTCATTTAGCTCTTTTTTCCATGCATAATAGCCCGCAACGGCCAGCAAAGTGAAAATTAAATATTGAATGCTTGTTAGAGAATAACCTTTAACATAGTAAAGAGGAATAGAAATAAGGTCGCCAACAATCCAAAATAACCAGTTTTCAACTTTTCTTCTAGCCATAAGCCACATCCCAACAAAAAATATCGCAGTCGTTAGGGTATCTATATAGGCAATGACATTATTCCACTTATCAAAGAGCCTATAAACTATAAAGACAAAACACAGCGCAAAAACAAATAAGGCTAGGGCCCTTCGGAATTCCCATTGACTCATTNGAGAAATTGGATTAAGATCTGCTGAATCTGACTTTCGGGTCCAATAATACCAACCATAAATACTCATCGAAAAATAATATGCATTAATNAGCATATCACCCAATAAACCCCAATGAAATAAAAGATAAACAAATATTAAGGTTGAAAGTATACCTNTTGGGTATACCCAAATATTATTTTTTTTGGAAAACCAGACACTCAATAAACCAAAAAAAACTGCGGTCGCCTCTAAAAAGATATTCAGCGTGGAATACTCTTGATATGGTGCCAATAAAGATGCTAAAATCGATTCCATTTAGAACGAGCAATGTATACGCTTGTCAAATTTAGTAAGCATTTAATCCCCTACCTAATTTATTATTGCTGGATGCACAAGCAACATTAAGGCTCAAACAAATATTTATACCTNGGGTATAGTCTTGAAAGCTCCTCNAGGTAAAGAATAGGCATGTTTTTACACTTATCCCAAACCAAACTTTTAAACATATTGGCAGGATGCTGATCTACCATATCATTGGGTGGGGAAAGCTCAACNCAAACACCAATTCTTTTNGTTTTNGCCCTGATGTAATTTTCTAGCCCCGCACCATAATCCCTTGGGTTTCTGGATACGCGAGCCATTTTAAATCCGCAAGCATCGGCTACTTTAGTATTTAGTTTCTCATCGAGCCCATTAAAATAAGAATGGGTTCCNCGGTCCGCCCAAAATAAAACATCTCCCTTCGTATGATAAGAAAGTGTAATTAATGGAATCAACGTATCCACAAAATCTTGAATAATGCGTGCNTCTTTTGCTTNGCAAGGAAAAGCTCCNTTATGTCCCTGAGAGGCAGGTTCNTCNTCAAATAAATGACCATGTTTTANATNGAAATTACCATCATCNAAATTATTGTTGAGATCAATACCCGTTCCATTNGCTTTCCAATCAGAATAGGGACCTATTCTTTTTATTGAGTCGACAGAGGCTCGATACGATTCAATGCCCTCCCAATCCTCTTGAGCAATTTTGAGCCCATCTGGATTTGCCACGGGAATAACGTATAATTCGTAGTCCTTTAGTATCGAATTTGCCGATTGGTATATGCCATCTTCTGATACTAAAGAGTATAAAAACTCGTCACAAAACTTCAAAACAAATTTCGAGCTGTAAAATTCTCTTGCATGTAGGTTACCTACGATTAATACTGGCTTTTTATTTTCAGCACTTTTCGTAGAGATTTTAAGCAAGGGAATGGACTGACCAAATTCAGAATAACCCAAAACAGAAATATCCAGAAATGATTCATACAAATAAAGCATATCCACAATGGCCTCATAAGACATAGATAGTGAGTATCTCAAGGAATCTTCAATACCAACTTTTCTGTTTTTTTGCGTCAAGGAGAGAAAAGATACAAGAAGAAATAATATTAAAATCCTTTGTTTAATACTCATGTAGGATAGGATTTGGATATTGCTTATTTTTGAAAATATCAAATCAAAGGTAATGACAAATAAAGCTTCTTTGTGTGAAATATTGAATATTGATTTCCCCGTTATCATGGCGCCTATGTTTTTGGTGTCAAATGAAGAAATGATTATTGAAGCCTTGCGCAATGGAATAACGGGTGCAATCCCAGCACTTAATTACAGGACAGTCGATGAATTAANGGCTGCAATCAAGCGCATTAAAAAAGAGGTTGATGGGCCTTTTGGNATCAATCTTATTGTAAATAAATCTAACTTTCTATATAAAGAGCAGCTCAAGGCTTGTTGTGAAGAAGGCATCTCCTATTTTATAACCTCACTTGGTTCTCCGGCCGAAACGATTGAAATGGCGAAAAAATATGGTGTAAAGGTTTTTTGCGATGTAGTAGATGTCAAGTATGCCAGAAAAGTAGAAGCGCTAGGTGCGGATGCCATTATTGCGGTAAATAAAGAAGCGGGAGGTCATGCGGGTCCAACGCCTTTTGCAGAGCTAATTCCAGCACTTAAAAAGGAGTGCAATATTCCAATAATTTCAGCAGGTGGCATTGGAGATGGTAAAGGCATAAAAGAGATGCTCGATTTAGGAGCGGACGGCGTTTCGATGGGTAGTATCTTTATTGCTACTGATGAGGCACCTGTTTCTAAAGGATATAAGGATGCTTGTGTGGATTATGGTGCGGAAGATATTGTACTCACCACTAAGCTTTCCGGAACACCTTGTACAGTAATCAAAACACCGTATGTAGAAAAAATTGGCACCTCTCAAAATTTCTTGGAAAGCTTTTTAAATAAAAATAAAAAGGTCAAGAAATGGTTTAAAGCATTAACCTTCATNAGGGGNATGAAGAGTCTTCAGAAAGCAGCTTTTTCTACGACATATAAAACAGTTTGGTGCGCTGGTCCATCNATTGAGCATGTAAAGGAAATTCTTTCCGTTAANCAGGTCATAAATAATTTAAAATCTGAATTTAATTCTTAGGCAAAAGAATNCGAAAGGTTGTTCCTTTGCCAATCTTTGATGAAGCAACAAAAACTTTACCTGAATGATGCTCTTCGATAATTCGTTTTACGAGAGCCAAACCTAATCCCCAACCTCTCTTTTTTGTNGAATATCCGGGCTCAAAAATAGCCTTTTGATCTTTGGTCGAAATCCCCTTTCCAGAGTCAATAAAATCAATGATAATATTTGATTTTTCGTTGTAAATATTTACTTCTAGCTTGCCGTCTCCCTGCATGGCATCAACAGCATTCTTACAAAGGTTCTCAACGACCCAATCCATGAGAGATGCATTGTGTGCAACGTCGTCGCCCTGTTCAAGACTAGATTGAAAAGTGAGCGNGACCTTATTTGATAATCTAGCCCTTAAATAGGCTAAGTTATTTTCGATTGTGTTGCTAATATCTTTTTGTTCAAGCTTGGCCTCAGAACCAATTTTGGAAAACCGATCTGTTATTCTTTCTAGGCGCACCAAGTCTTTTTTCATCTCATTCGTGACCATTGGATCTACCTTTAAGCTNTCAAGGTGNGCCTGCCAGCCCATCAAAGAAGAAAGTGGGGTNCCCAGCTGGTGCGCTGTTTCTTTTGCCATTCCTGCCCAAACGCGCTTTTGCTCAGCTTTTCGGTACGTGGAAAAAATGAAATAGCCCAAGAGGATTAGCAAACCAAGAACCAAAAACTGTATGGTTGGAATCCATTGTAAATAGCGTAATTCNTCACTGTCAGAAAAATATAGTTGCTTTTTTCCTGTNCCAAAATCAAAGCTCAATGGAACATTATCGAGCTTCCAATCGTCTCGTAACAATTTACTTTGTTCTTCANTAAGGNTCAAATTACTCGCNTCNAACGAATCAGAAGTAACATCCCANAGCATGACAGGAATCAGNGCTTTATTGTCTTTAATTTCATCATTAAATGAGGAGATCAAGCGTTTNCTTTCTCGCTGAAGACGCTCCAATTCAAAAGAATTTCCAAAAACAAACTGTAAAAACTCACCATCTAAATATTCTATAATTCGATACTGACCAANNTCCTTCCATTCTGCTGCCTTCAAAAAACAGATTTTATCNTTTTCAGANGAAGATNAAGCGCCTNGGAATAATGAATCCATATTTCTATACTGCATTACCATGTTTTCTTCTGTTAAAAGGACAACTGGAATTTCAGNATTAGATTGAATAATAGAGAGCGAAAACTCGACGTCTTGGTTTTTGGAAAGATCCGATTTNGTCAATAGAATTTTTTGTGCCTCGACAACCAGGTCAATCTTCTGCTTTTCTTTTCTTTTGAGCTCAGAAAAAATAGCATTAGANAGCTGAACAAGCTCTCCTTTCTTTTTAATTGATTCTACCCATTGTGTTGCTTTGGACCTTTCTCGTTCGGCAATCTTAGAAACAAAGCTGTTGGCAAGAAGAAGAGATGCTGCAATGACAATAAGAACCATGAGCGCTAGAAAAATTTTCCATCGCTGCTTATTTACATGGAGACCATTGGCTGATTTTGACATTCAATCCTAAAATTAAGGCTTATCTTTGAATCTATGAGTTTGAAAATTAAGAAACCCTTTGATGTTTTTATTTTTAGTCTGTGCTTGATTGCCTTGCCTCTATTCCTTTTTCCAATTAATTTATTTCCAGGTGAAATCATAATATCCATAAACGGCACTGAACAAATAAGTGAAGCTCCTTTGAGTCTNTCTTATTTTATAGGACTCGGTTATGACCCTTCTGATATGGAAAACATAAAAGACTTTTACCTCACTTCCCGGGGCTATGCACTAGCCATATGTATNTTGATTGGANTTCCTTTTCTCATNGCATACCGTGTTTATCTCAAGAAAAAAAAAGCTTAGGTCTATAAGGATTTCGTTCTACCTCCATCAACAGGAAGATTTATTCCGTTCACATAATCTGCTTCGTTTGACGCTAAAAAGGCAATAGCCTTAGCTACCTCTTCGGGTTCAGCAATCCGCTGCATGGGGACCTGCATCGCCATTGTTTTGTATATTTCTTCTGTAGTCTTCTGAGCTTTCGATGCCTTAGACTTGGCTATGTCTGACAAACGAGAAGTGTTGGTTGCTCCGGGAAGAACATTGTTTACCGTTATATTGTATGCTCCAAGCTCGTTGGCCAAAGTTTTACTCCAATTTGCAACAGCCCCGCGCACTGTATTAGAAACTCCCAAACCGTTCAGCGGTTGCTTTACCGACGTTGATATTACATTTATAATTCTTCCATGTTTTTCCTTAATCATACCCGGAATAATTGCTTGCGCCAGTATGTGATTGCAAATTAAATGCTGCTGAAATGTGTTGATAAACTCCTCTGGTTTTGCATCCTTTATCAATCCGCCTGCAGGGCCTCCAGTATTGTTAATTAAAATATGAATAGTACTATTTTCATGCTTAACAAAGCCCTCCAACACTTCTTGTAATTCTAATGGCTTAGAGAAATCAGCAACCAATATTCCATGCTTTTGATGCTCATTTACAATGGGTAATTCTGAAAGTACGCTCTCTAATTTTGCTTTATTTCTTGCCAAAAGAATAACTGAGGCGCCCCGATCTGCAAAAAGTCTTGCTGTTTCTTTACCTATACCTTGCGAGCTTCCCGAGACAAGCGCAATCTTATTACTTAATGTTTTCATATTCATTTCATATCTTGATTGACAAATTTAAAATGAAATTGTCTATCGTAAATTTATTTCTATCAATAGAATTTCATACTTTCGCTAAATTACAAATCTAAAAAATTAACCAAATGAAAAAATTACTACTAATTGGCTTTTCGTTGCTCATGGGAGTTTACACCGTGAATGCGCAATGTAATGAGCCTACTGCAGCGAGTCCACTAGCGTTTTGTGGTGGTGGTGCTAGCATACCAATTGAGGCGACAATTACGCCGGCCATACTTACTTACACTTTAGATATGGCAGATGCTTTCGGAGATGGTTGGAATGGAGCTTCTGTTTCAATATCTGCTGATGGCATTGAAGTTGTAAATGCAATACAGGGAACCTTAGGCACAGGTCAATCTGCTGGTTCCGTTACATTTACTATTCCTGAAGGCGCATTGTTAACTGCTTCTTGGGTTTCGGGAACTTGGGATAGTGAAATTAGTTGGAGTATTCTTGATGAAAGTGGTACTTCAGTTACTAATGGAGCTTTCGGAGCATCTATTGACTTCAACACACCTTCTGAGAGTTATACACTTAATTGGTACGATGCCCCAGGCGGGAACAATATCGGTACCGGCAACACACTTGATGTTGTAGGTTTAACATCTGGAACTGGAACATATAGCTTCTTTGTTACTCAAATTGGTGACACATTAAATGGAGGATGTACCGAAAGTGCAGCAGTAGAAGTTGTTGTTGATATAACTGATGTAAATGTCGAGTTTCTTGTTCAAGATGTTTCTTGTATTGGAAACGAAGATGGAACCTTCTCTATTGCCGCGGTTCAGTGTGGAACACTTCCTTTCAACTTTTCAGTTGACGGAGGTGCTTTTGGACCCGCTCCAACTGACTTAGCAGCAGGGGCATATCAGATCATTGTTGAAGATGGTGCTGGTCTTCAGAGCGCAACTTTAACTATTGAAGTAGGAACACCGCCTACAGTTGTTCCAGGCGCTCCTTTAGCGGACTCATTACTTTCTGTTTGTAGTGGTTCTTCAAGTATTTTATTAGAAGCTACAGCAAGTGGATTACCTGTTGTGTATACCCTAAATATGTATGACTCTTGGGGTGATGGATGGAA
>NYTQ01000143.1 GCA_002683585.1 Cryomorphaceae bacterium | reverse complement strand
AAGTTTGAAAAAGCCAATACACGTGTAACCGCTTACCAAAAAAGCTTAAGCTATATCAAGGGAGAAAGAGCGGCGCTCACAAAGGCGGTTTATGACCTAAACAACACCATGAATGCACTGGAAAGAGAAATTAGCGGAAGCCCGTCGAAAGCCGAGATTGGAGAGAAAGACAATGTTTCACTCAGCAGCAGGCTTTACAATTCAAGAGGCGGATGGTACCCTAACTCCTATGGGCCAACAGCGCTACACATGAAAAGTTTCGAGGTAGCTACAACCCTTTTTGAGCGCTTACAACCAAAAATTGATGCTTACATCGAGAAGGTACAGTCAGTCGGAAAGCAGCTTGAGGCAGCAGGCGCTCCAGTTTTATTGGATTAATAGGTTGCTTGAAGCGTGAATTAAACAGCTGAAAAGAATGACAAATAAACTAATTATCATAATCGTCCTCGTATTTGGTTTTCAATCATGCCAAATCGCCCAAAAAGGCGAGTTTTTTACGATCTATTTAGTAAGGCACTCGGAAAAAGACCTAACATCTGAAAACGAAGCCGATCCGCCCCTCACCAAATGTGGAATGCAACGCTCAGAAAGCTTGAACCGTTTTCTAGAGGATGTGAAATTGGACGCCGTNTACAGCACAGATTACAACCGAACAATAAACACGGCGAAACCTACCGCAAATTCTAAAGAGCTGCAAATTGAAAAATACAACCCAAGAGACCTTGTCGGGTTTTCGAAATTACTGATCGATNCAAAAAAAGATGTCCTTGTGGTTGGTCACAGCAATACAACGGGCGTTTTAGCAGGACTTTTAATCGGTGAAGAATTAGGCGAAATAGATTTAGATATTTACGACCGGATTTACCAGGTGGTNATCAGTAATAAAGATGGTCGGCTTAATTTATTTCATTCTCCCTTTGAGTGTAAGGATTGAAAACTTATTNATGCTAAAATCAAAAAGGATAAGCCCCCTCTAATACATAACCTTGAAGCCCTCCTTGTCTGGCAAATCGGCAACTAAACGTGAACGAAGGCGTCAAACTAAAGAAGCGCGACAAGTAAGGAATTANTGAACTTTTTCTTCTGACCTATAAAAACCTGCTCTTTGACCTGTCTCTAGGTTGTTTTAGAATAAGTAGTGAAAAGCTAATAATCCTTCGTAACTTGTGGGTCTATACCTAAGCTTAAAAACTATAATNCCTACTATGAAACATTTTTTACTCCTTTTCATCATNCTTACGTGTAATTTCTCGTTCGCTCAGAATGTTCCCATTGATAACTATTCCGTGAACAACTATGGACAGGTGCAGCTCTCAATACAGGCAGAAGCTGGCAAATACTACATTCTTCATGCCCAGCACAGTCCAACATACAACTGGGCAGTGTCTATGACGCTTGGGGTGAATGGAACCATGTCAATTTCAGGACCCGGAGGGGCGTATCCTTTGGCCAATTACAATATTACAGAGCACAGCATATCAAGCCCTGATGATTATGACGGTGATGGAATCGATGATGTTACAGAATTTAATAACATGCCAACGGATGCACCTTTCAACAACGCGTATTCAATTGCATTTGAGGACGGGACTACATCAATACCTGACGCACAAACCTTTATGGATTTAGCGACAGTACAGAATGTTGGATGGGCTCCTTTTCTGGATGGGCAGCTTTACGTGAAGTTCGGAATACTAGATAGAGATACACCCGAGCCAAAGGTTTACTTCATCAATAGTAATACACACATCATCCACGCATATTTTTGGAACGCCATNAATGCAAATGTAAATGGAGACGATGCTTCCGGAGAAATTGTATTCAATCCAAACACAATAACACCCGGCGGTGTTATTGGCACNTATTCTTTCAATTTTTCATTTGGGGACGCCTACAACTTTGAGCAAACACAAAGGAACTACGAGCTACTAATGGCCAACATGCCTTTCCTTCAAAACAACATGAACCACTTTATCGGGCAAAATGATGAGGACAATCACCTCAATAATTATGCTGAAGAATTCGAAGGCTCTTTGATCGATGTTGTTCTAGAGTCTGAGGTTTTCGCCGATGTCAATTATATTCCTTTTCATGAAGCTGAGGGTTATGGGTTTTTTAAGCACATGACGGATCTAGAGGAAACCCCTGGAAGTAGAGACATTGTACTCTATGATGCCTTGCCAAATTCATTGCCAAGAGTAGGTGGAATTATGACCTCTGTCATACAAACACCGTTGTCGCATGTAAACCTAAGAGCTATTCAGGACAACGTGCCAAATGCTTATATCGCCAACCCACTGTCGATTGATTCAATTGCCAATTTATTAGGGAACTACATCTATTACAAAGTAGAAAACGAGACCTTTGAAATACGAGAGGCCACCTTAGACGAGGTGAATGCATGGTACGAGGATCTGAGGCCTACTGAACCACAAATACCTGTCCGGGACTTGAGTATTACCAACATCAAACCTTTGGATTCAATCGAATTTGCAATGTCGTCAGCATTCGGTGCAAAATGTGCCAACGTAGCAACCATGCGAAGCTTTGGTTTTCCTGAAGGGACCATACCCGATGGTTTTGGAATTCCTTTTTATTACTACGATGAGTTTATGCTCTTCAATAATTTTTACGAAGAGGCGCAAGTCATGATTGACAACCCTACTTTCCAAAACGATATAAACTTTAGAACGGAAAGACTAAAGGATTTTAGAAGAGACATTAAAGATGCACCTATGCCTCAGTGGATCATGGATGATTTACAAGCAATGCATGATGACTTCCCAGAGGGGACCGCAGTAAGGTGCCGCTCAAGTACAAATAACGAAGATTTACCTGGCTTCAGTGGGGCAGGTTTATATACCTCCAAAACCCAGCACTTAGATGAAGGACATATCTCTAAATCCATCAAACAAGTGTATGCCAGTATGTGGAATTTTAGAGCCTATGAAGAAAGGGACTTTTACCGAGTCGATCACTTTATGGCAGCAATGGGCGTGCTCTGTCACCCCAACTTCCAAGAAGAAAAATCAAACGGTGTCGGCATCAGTATTGATCCTATTTACGATACACAAGGAACGTTTTATTTAAATACGCAGGTAGGGGAATCGTTGATTACAAATCCAGATCCAAACTCTGTGCCGGAAGAAATATTATTGTACGAAGATCCGACTCAAGGAGGAGGTTACCTTGTTTTGAGACTCTCCAATTTAGTCAATCCAGGAGAGCTTGTAATGGATGTTGAATATCTCGACCTTATGAGAGAATACCTCTCAGTAATCCACGATGAATTTGAAATACTTTATGATGTTGTTGGTGCAGAAGGTTTCGGGATGGATATAGAATATAAAGTAACTGCTCAAAATCAATTGGCCATCAAACAGGCAAGGCCTTGGGTTTCATTTTGGGCCGATATTAATGGCGACTACGACCTAGGAGTTACTGCCTTTATAGCACCTCAAACATCTGCTAGCCTCGGCGGTAATGAGATGATTTCTGTGAATGTCGCAAATCAAGGCCTAAATGACATGGGTGATTTCGATCTTGAACTCATCGTCGATGGAGAGTCGGTAGAAACAATTTCGATTTCGCAAACTATTGAGCCATTCAGTGATGCAGATTTTCAATTCTCTACACCTCAAGATTTCTCTAGTATTGGAGATTATATCCTCACCGCTATTGTGAGCCATGAAGACGATGAATATGGCAACAATGATACTTTGAATTTTATGATAAGTAAGGTGTACGAGTTTGACGGTGCGCTTTCAATGGGTGAAATAAGCGTGGTTTGTGATGAGAGTGTTGAAATCGATGTCATTATCAGCAATGAGGGCGAAGCAACAATTACCGACGCAGAACTCGAGGTGGTTGTCAACGGTTCAGTCGTAGACCTAATCAATACCTCAGTAGATATTCCATTCCTTGAACAGGGTTCCGTTACAATAAGTATTGATAATAATTTGCAAGCAGCAAACAACAACATTACTGTTAATTTATTAAGCGTCAATAGCGAAATAGACGGCGATTTAACAAACAACTCTTCCTCTACCGTTACCGATTTAGATTCAGATTATGACATCATTACACTCATTATCAACCCAGATAATTACCCGGGAGAGACCTCGTGGGAAATCTTTGACGCTAGTGAGGTGCTTATAAACAGTGGTTCTTTACCAAATGGAGATTTGTACACAGAAGACATCTGTGTAGATTATGAATCATGTTATTCTTTGTATTTCTATGACTCTTATGGAGACGGTATTTGCTGTGGTTATGGGATTGGAGACTTTCAGATTGTCAACTCATCAGGAGAGCAGCTTGTGGTAAACGATGGTGAATTCGATTCTGAAGTAATTGAGGTTTTTTGTCCTAATGGAACAGGGTGTGAACTTGACGCGACCGTCAATATAACGCACGCATCTTCTCCTTCGGCGAATGATGGAGCCATAACAATCGACACAAATTCCGGTTTGGGTCCATTTGAATACAGCATTGATGGTGGGCAATCGTTTCAGTCTTCCAACACATTTACTGATCTGTTGACAGGTACTTATGTCGTTATTGTTGGGGGTGGCGTAGACGATTGTTTCTATGAAGAGACAATTGTTGTTGACGCATGTACATTGACAACCGTCGACATATCACATACCGATGCTTCATCAGTGGTTTCGACAAATGGTTCGATTGAAATCAACCCAACCTCTGGAACAGGCCCTTACCTATACAGCATTGATGGTGGACAAAACTTTGAAACTTTTAATTTGTTTGAAAACCTACCTGTAGGGCCATATAATGTTGTCGTAATAGACGAATCAAACATTTGCTCTTATGAAGAGGTTGTGCCTATTGAGGTGCAAACTGTAGGGTTTGATGATGAATTCTTCTCTAACGGAATCGTTGTGTATCCGAACCCAACTAAGAACGAATTTACTATTGAAATTGAATCAATTTCGTCGCTTACGGAGAATATAGGGATTGAGGTATACGACCCTATGGGTAGAACGATTCAGATTGGCTCTATTTCCAAAGAGGGAAGCGGTAAAACAAAAATGTCTTTAAGAGGATATGTTCCAGGAACTTATTTTATCAAGTGTGCCAACCCGTCATTTGAAAAACATTTCAAAGTCGTAAAGCTATAAGCGCGCTCATGTAAAGGTTGAGTTTTTTAAAAACTATGTTTACTTTTAGTGAAGGATGAGACGGAACCTCTTTTTTGGTTTTTATCCATAACTCAAAAATTAAGGCTAAAAATGAATCTTATAAACGTTTTTTTCACCCTGCTTTTTACATCTACAATATATGCGCAGGGTGCCAAAGAAATTATCGAAAACGCAGACAGCAAGCTAAGGGGGAAATCATCCTATTCTGAAATGAGTATTACAATCGTTCGTCCCAAGTGACAAAAAACGATGACCATGAAAAACTGGTCACAGGGAAATGATTACGCCGTTTCTTTGGTTACCAGTCCCGCAAAAGAGAAAGGAACTGTCTTTTTGAAGCGTAAAAACGAAGCTTGGAACTACCTGCCTTCTTTGGAACGAACCATAAAGCTCCCTCCCTCAATGATGACCCAAAGCTTTATGGGCACAGACCTTACAAACGATGACTTGGTCAAGCAATCCTCAATGGTTGTGGACTACACCCACAAAGTTTTAGCCAGTGAGCGTGTTTTAGGGCTCGAGTGCTGGAAGCTCGAACTAATGCCAAAAGAAGAATCCACTGTCGTCTGGGGGAAGCTTATTGTTTGGATCGACAAAAAGGATTTTATGCAGCTCAAAACAGAATTCTACGACGAAGACGAAGAGCTTGTAAATTTAATGACGGGACATAATGTTGCTCTTTTTGATGGTGTAAAACTTCCTGGTAAAATCGAATTTATTCCTTTGGAGGATGAAGGGCATAAAACAATAATAAAATATGATGTATGGCAATCCACAATATAATGAAGTTATACTATTGCTATTGCGATTAAAATAGCTTTCTATTTTTTTCAATAGTCATTATATGACCGATTTTAA
>NYTQ01000142.1 GCA_002683585.1 Cryomorphaceae bacterium | reverse complement strand
CATGGACTACCTATGGAATGATTTTAGGAATAATGTANNCAGAATAATGCGTGAGAANCACGGAGACCANGATTGGATNATGAAAGCCGGNAAGNANGANATAAANTGGTGGCCNGATGAATGGATAAGATCATACAAATGGGAGATGGTNGGNTTCAAAGATACAAAATTNCTTAACAAAGAAGGCAAGAAATATTTCAGGACGCCTGCTAAAGTACAGCCAGGAAACAGGGTNGCTGTTTTCCATGGACAACCAAANCCGATGGAGTGTGCTGATGAATGGGTCATAAGGAATTGGAAATAATGNCAATGTACGGACAAGTCAAGATCAAAAAAATTAATCCTAGGTCTGACAACATACCGGAAGACTGTGGATACATGCAGAGATTCGAGTACAACATAGACATGAACAGTAATGGCATAATGGGAGATTGCATAGATTGGTGTGAGAGAAACTGTGAAGGGAAATGGGGTTGGTGGTTTGAACCTGCAGGAGAGATAGAAAATCCAAAGAACCATTGGGAAGATCAAAATGCATACATGAGTTTCGAACGTAGACTAGACGCAACAAAATTTTGGATATCGGTTGGAATACAAAACAGCGGACGAAAGGACAGATAATTAATAGTATGAAACTATTTGAAATCACAGACGAAGCAAAGAACCAAATNGAGAAATTACTGGAAAAGAATCCCGGCAAATATGCAGTGAGCCTAGCAGTTCAAGGTGGCGGTTGTGCAGGATTCAAATACGAGTGGGGATTCGCGGACANCAAAGANAATGTNACCGAGAATGATCATTTGGAAGACTGGCACACAGGTAGGTTTGTTGTGGATGAAACTTCCATGCTCTACGTGGCAGGNACCAAAATCGACTGGATAGAAGAAACATTTGGATCTCANTTTGAGATAAGCAATCCAAACAGCTCTAGCTCATGTGGTTGCGGAGAGTCATTTGGCGTATAATGGATACTGCTTTCATAATAGGCAATGGTGAATCAAGAAATATATTTCCAATAGAAAAATTAAAAGGGCACGGTGTGATATATGGGTGTAACGCCATTTACAGGGATCATCCAATGTTATGTGACCACGTTGTCGCCGTAAATCCACCCATGTATGAGGAACTGGCAAAATGGCACAACAACGGAAAAGAATCTCCCATGATACACGGTATAGACGACGTGTCAAAATGGAACTACNTNATTGATGGGGACAGTGAACACGACTGTCCGCAGGGCCTAAAACTATACAGGATCTGGAGGGGNGGTGACGTCAAAAAAGCGGGNCAGATCAAAACGCTAGATTTCTCNCTGGCCAGAGGTAGCGGTTGTTCNGCAGTGCTGATGGCGGCAGAATCAGGTGTCAAGAACATAGTCATAATGGCTTTCGATATCCTTGGTGCCAAACAATGGGAACTTGATAGNAACCCNGACACACAAGGCCAANCCAGCAGAGAACAGAACAACATTTACAAAAACACCATAAACTATCCTTCNAGGATGAGCATGAAGGCATANCTAAAATTTGAGTGGATGTACCANCTCAGACAGATATTCAGGAAATTCCCCGGCACAAACTTCTATTTCATNAANCGCAAAGAGAANCTTCGTGGCAATGTTTTCCTTAGATGGTACTTCGACCANCCTAACATNGAGTCNGGCATATACGCTGACCTACAGAGATGGATATCAGGTCAACGTGATGACATCAAGTGGATGGATCTATAGGGTCTTGGTACTGCTGGCGTCNAACTGGTATACTTTCCGCATCTTGACTCCAACTTGCTGAGCAAACTTCTTNGAATCACAGGTGTTGCACACGTGTTTGTAGTCATTGGATGCCCTTTGTGGATCTACCTTTGATTTAGGCCTCATGAAAGTGTCTTTACAAGAGTCGCACTTGAACACGTAGATGACATTCTTCCTGTGGAAAGTGTGCATAAGCCCTAATTTGCTCTCCCTCTTGTACAAACGCATTGTTTTCAGGGTTTCTATGAACATATTAGTATTTAATAAATACGATTACAAGATTATGGCGAGATTAATAATAGATACAGGTGTAGTAGGCAACGCGGCAACGGGCGATACGTTACGTACAGCCATGACGAAGGCCAATGACAATTTCTCAGAACTATACACAGATTTGGCGGCCACAACATCGTCAAATGGAAATTTAACAAATTCTGATACCAACGGCAATGTTAAAATATTTGCTAATGGAACAGGTATCGTTGAAATTGATAGATTATCAATAAACGACACAGCAATTAGTTCACTAGATACTAATGCAGATATCACCCTTACAGCAAATGGCACAGGTAGTATAGCATTATCTGGTCCGATGAAACTTGGGACAGGATCAGCAAATGCAACGATAACTTCTAATGGGGCTCACAATCTTGTTTTAGATACTAATTCAGGAACAAACTCAGGTACTATTACAATCGTAGATGGTGCAAATGGCAACATCACGATAGAGAATGATGGTACAGGAGACATATTGTTGAAAGCAGGTGGCCAAGTTGGCATAGGTAATGTCAGTTCGCCTGACACTTCATTGCACGTGAAATCCGCGGCGGCAAAAGTAACNCTGCAAAGAACTGCTGACGGAAACACACCTGGCTTAAGTTTCCAAAATTCAGGCGGAAATGTGAGAGCAGAACTGCAGATGGATGGAACCTCAGGAACCTCGAACACAGTGTTTGTGAAAACACATGATGGCTCTTCACTGGCAGAAAGATTCAGAGTAACACACACCGGGGCCAAAGTATCAGGTACTTTGGACGTTGACGGTGGCATCAGTGTCACTGACAACAAAATTACGGCATCAAGATCAAATGATAATTTAGTAATATCTGCATCCGGNACAGGTGAAGTTGAGATGNCTAGTAGTTTGCTTGTAAAAGGCGGNACACCGTTTGTAAAAATACAAAGAACAGACAACGCCAACGTTCCTGGCGTAAGTTTCGTAGGTTCGGCCGGCACAGCAGGTGCAAATATTTTATTTGACGGTACAAGCGGCACAGCAAACGAATTAATTTTCCAAACCTTTACAGTAGCAGGTGGAATTGCCGAGGCATTCAGGGTACAACAAGGCGGAGCAAAAGTCACAGGAAGTTTGAACATAGACGGTGGGATCAGCATCACAGACAATTTAATCACGGCATCGGCCTCAAATGCAAACTTACAACTTGACGCAACAGGTACAGGAGCGATTGAAATGATTCCTGCTGTAATTTTAATGGCGAACCTGCCCACTAGTGACCCATCAAACGCAGGTCAACTATACAACGACTCTGGTACTTTGAAGGTAAGTGCTGGATAATAGCCGTTAGACGCATATACACAAAAACCACTAAATATTAGTTGATATGGTACAACAGGTAATAGATGTAGGGGCAAATGCGGATGATGGCACAGGTGATTCGTTATTCGAATCCGGTGGCAAGATCAACGATAATTTTAGTGAGTTCTTTCCCACAGCGGTCGTAAAATCTGACATCAAGTTCTTCGGCAACAATATAACCACAAGGTTATCGAACGCCGACATATTTGCTCATCCGGCGGGCACAGGATCTATCGTGTTCCCTGGTCTAAGGTTCAACGACAACAACATAGAAGCGATCAACAGCAACGATGATATAAGGATCAGTGCAAATGGCTCAGGCAAGGTCACCATGGCCGGATTTGGATTCAGCGGAACAACGATCAGTGCCACAGATTCATCTGCAGTAAACATTAATGAAAATGTCATAGTAGACGGTGCAGGGACATTTACCGGGACATTTGACTTTGGTACTTCAAAAACATTTGTAACCGGGTCGACTTTTGGCACACTTACACTTGCCAATGGATCAATAACAGATTCAACGACTGCCATAAGTTTTGGCAATGAGAACCTGACCACCACAGGAACACTGACGGCTGGTTCTGGTTCACAGTTTGGTAATCTAGATTTCCAAGATGGCCAGATAGTAGATTTCTTGGGTGGATCTATAAGTTTTGGTGACGAGAACTTGACAACAACAGGAACACTATCAGCGGCCACAGGTTCGCAATTCGGAAACTTGGATTTACTCAATGGATCTATAACAGACTCTTCGGGTGCCATCAGTTTTGGAAACGAGAACTTGTCAACTACTTCTGATAATGCATTTGTGATCAACAGTACCCTAAGTGCAGGCAGTGGTTCTATCACTGATTCCAGTGGAGCAATAAGTTTTGGTAATGAGAATGTCACAACCACAGGTACCATAACAAGGGCAACCAGTTCGACAATAGGAAATCTTACATTCGCTAACGGGTCAATCACGGACTCAGGAGGCACAATTGACTTTGGAAATGAGAACTTGTCAACGTCAGCGTCGTCCATGGCCATAAACAGCACACTGACGGCAGGCAGTGGTTCAATCACAGATTCGAATGGGACATTCAATTTTGGCAATGAGAACCTAAGCACCACAGGAACCTTGAACGCTGGGACTACGACCATGGGGTCCTTGACCACAGTGTCTGGCGCAACATCTTTTGCTGATTCAGTCACCGTGGACAATCTGACTTTCAACGACAACATAATCTCAACTAGTTCAAATGCTGACCTAAGGCTTAGCCCTACGGGAACGGGTGTGGTCAATGTCAAGAACTTGACTATCGATTCGTCAATAAACTTCACAGACAACGTTATAAAGGTAACAAATTCAAATGATGACTTCGTGTTATCGGGTAATGGCACAGGATCGGTGCACATTGGTGCCATAGACCTAGATGGAGGCACTATCGACAATGTTGTGGTCGGAGGAACCACACCAGCACCTGGAACTTTTGACCCTTTGAATTATACCACACTGGTTATTCCAACAAAAATAACCTTCTCAGGCAACACCATGACAACTTCTAGGTCCAATGACAACCTAGAGTTCGAAGCAAGTGGTTCAGGAAATGTAATAGTCAACGGTTTGTCGTTGCCCAACGCTGACGGGCAAACGGGAGAGTTCATCCAGACAGATGGAAGTGGAAATCTATCCTTTGCTGGTGTGTCCATATCCTTCAGTGAATCGACCATACAGGACGCACAAGCCACAATTGGTTTCACGTCTGAGGTGGTGCTGGATGCCAATTTGGCAACAGGAGAAAATGAATCAATCACAACAGGAACCAGCATGATCAACGATTTTGAAAGTGCCAAGTACGACAGTGCGTGGTACGTGGCCTTGAGCAGGGTTGAAGAAGCAGACAGTTCAATCGAGTTCCAAATGCAGAAACACATACTAGCACGGGGCACTGACGACGGATCAACGTTTGACTCCTTTTCTGCTTCATCCCAGATCATAAGAAGTTCAGCCGCAGAGGAGGTACAACTTTCCACAGACATAAGGGCGGCGTCAGACAAGGTCAGGTTACTGGGTCAGGGAGGCAAGTTGGCAGATGGTTCCACGGATTCAGCAATCAACACACTGCACTTCTTCAGGATAGGCCTCGGCGACAATGACTCTTCAGGCACACAGGCAGGAAGTTCA
>NYTQ01000141.1 GCA_002683585.1 Cryomorphaceae bacterium | reverse complement strand
AAGAACACTGTTTGACCAAAGAGGTGCTAGGTACCACCCTTACAGATTGTTACCCAATAAACAAAATACATACGAGATGGCAGACCGTTTTGGGTTGACCAAAGATGAAATACGTAAAGAGATCAGGGAGTTCAACAGGAGTGCATGGATGGGCACACAAAGACCCATGCTTGAGTCACAGACTTGGGTCAAACTTATGGCCGCAGAGGGGTGGACATTTATTCCTATCACATCGCAGACGTCAGACATACCTGCACAGCATTTACGTAAGAAAAGATTAGGAGAATTATTTGGAGATCATGTTTTTACCAATTACCATATTCTAGGCACAGGTGCCGACAAGGATGGTGCATTAGCAGAGTTTCACAACACCGGACTATATTGGGTCGAGGACAAGCCAAAGAACGCTGTAGCCGGGCTCAAATACGGTTTAAAGCCTATATTAATTGACCATGAATACAATCGAGACTTTGATCATCCTGAGATTATACGTGTAAGTAATTGGAAAGAAATACACCAAATTACGTCGGGAAGAAAATGAAAATATATGTAGGACACGACAGTAGGGAAGACATAGCATATCAAGTTTGTGAACACAGTATAAAAAGAAGAGATCCTTCTGCTGAAGTAATACCACTGAAACAGAAACAAATGAGGGATCAAGGATTGTACACCAGACCAGTGGACAAACTAGCCTCCACAGAATTTACTTTCACTAGATTCTTTGTACCATATATCAATGACTTCAAAGGTTGGGCAGTTTTTTGTGACTGTGACTTCCTTTGGAAAATACCATCGCACGAACTTATAAAACACTGTGACAACTCGAAAGCAGTGGTTGTTGTGCAACATGATTACACACCAAAAGAAACTACAAAAATGGACGGGCAGGTGCAGACAGTGTACCCAAGGAAAAATTGGTCCAGCATGGTGCTTTGGAATTGTGAACACCCAAAGAACAAAATACTAACTCCAGAATTGCTCAACGAAGAATCGCCAAAATTCTTGCACAGGTTTGGTTGGTTGGATGACAACGAGATAGGATCTCTGCCTCTAGAATACAACTGGTTAGTTGGTTGGTACAAGGAACCAAACGACGGACATCCAAAGATCTTGCACTATACTGAAGGTGGCCCATGGTTTGATGGTTATCGTGATTGCGAGTACGCGGACGATTGGAAGAAAGAACTTATAAATTTATTCAGTGCGTGATGGACTGGGCAAAATTAAAACTAGATCACTATCATGACCAACCTGTAGAGCACATCTGCATTACCAGTTTGATCGACACAAATACCTACGATAGGTTATACGAAAATCAAAAAGATTTGAATCACCAAAGTTGGCAAGAATTCAAAAAAAAGCACAATACTAATTGTTCTTTGCGAGAAAATATATCAGACATCGATTTAAGCAATGACGTTATTTGGCTTTGGTTCTTCAAAGAAAGAAGTGATCAGACTGCATCTTACGTTCATATAAAAGGCAAACAAATAAGGTACAGGCCGAACGTTTTCTTAATATCTAAATGCAAAGATTTTAAGTTTGTGCATGCCTCAAGGAAATATATTAGAAGTCCTTTTGTTCAATTGGATATGAATGTAGATGACTATAATAAAATATTAAAAAGATTTAATAAAACTACGTAAAGCATCTACATCAGATTTTAAATGCCTGTCTCTGACTTTAGTCCATACGAAGTTATCTCTTTCTCGTATGTTTAAATTTTCCCGTATTTGTTTTCCTGCATTGTCATCTAGTATCTTTTTTGCTTTGAATTCAACCTCAGGAAGATAAAGACACCTGTTGAGTTTACGTGCAACTTTTTGTGTGTATGAATCAACATGCCAATGCCAAAAAAATGCAGGAGCCAAATATCCTAAAGTATTTGTCCAATTTTTATGGACGGCAAAGTGGGCCGCTGGTAAAGGTTCGTCAGGCCATAGCGTTGCTTTACTACTAAAGTCCTTGTTGCCTTTCGTACGACCATCGCTTGGCACTACCATCAGGATCTTGTCTTTAAACTTGTTAATCTCGTCAGTTATAATTTTGTCCCAGTGTTTGGTTTTAATTTGCACGTCATCGCCCATTAACATTACAACATCATTAGTTGCCTTGTCGCACATTAGATTCCAACTATAACAAGTTGACTGATTGCGTCCTACCACGTAGTGTTTTTGGTCTAATAGGTCTTTGTACTGTTCTAAAGTTTTGTCATCGTAATTAAGATAAAAAAGAAACTCAGTGTTACCTTTTTGTGTCTTTAAAGCAGTATCTATTAATCTTTTTGCTAGTTCAGGTCTACCCCTTGATGGACAACACAAGGAAATCATATCAATTTATTTTTCCAAGTTTCCGGAGTGATATCATTAACAATTTCTAAAGGCAAGTGATACTGGAATTTTTTAGTTCCCCTTGTCCTTATATATTCCGCAGTCTTACTCACAGATTGACGCATATTTGTAGATGTTTTGTAGCCCAATAATTCACGTGCTTTGTCAGACGAACAGGTTGCAAGTTTCACTTCTTTGGGCCTATCTTTATGGTGTATTGGATCGAGATTAATTCCTGTTTCATTTGCACAGGCTTCTGCTAATTCGTTTATCGTTACAGGCTCTTCGTCTGGGCCTATGTTTATTACTTCACCAACAACATTGTCATGAAATGCAAGTGCGTTCAAACAGTATAGACAATCGTCTATGTAACTGAAACATCTTTTTTGTTCACCGTCTCCGTATATGATAGGTTGTTTACCTTGCAACATCCTGTTCAACATAATAGACATCACGTTCCTAAAAGGATCGTCATACTTCTGCCTCGGGCCTACAATATTGTGAGGAACAGCAATCACATACTCAACTCCGTGTGTTTCACACAAGTTTCTCAATACATCTTCTCCGGCCTTCTTTGCAATACCGTATGGATCCTGCGGTCGACATTCGTAATCTTCTTTGTAAGGCAACTTGTCATGCTGACCATACCTGGCCATACTTGAGCAATACACGATACGTTTGACCTTGTTTCTTATTGCGGCAGTAATGGTTGTGACAGATGCTTCAAAAATATTTCTAGTAACTAACACAGGAGAAAATACAGACAGTCCTTCATAGGCAGTGGCGGCAGTGTGATACACTATGTCACAACCCTCCATTGCCTTGGTCATGTTCTCCAAATTGCAACAGTCTACTTGGTGAAACTCAACACCCTGTGGTACATTATCTGTGTAACCACCAATCATGTTATCATTACCAGCAACGGTATGACCTTGCGATATCATTAAGTCTGCTAGATGTGATCCTAAAAAACCTGCTACACCTGTGATAAAAATTTTCATTTTGAGTATTTAATTTAAGTTATGGACGGTAGAAAACTTTGTCTGGCCAGTGGTCCATCAGTACCTTGTATCCTAAAGTTTTTATATGTGTTTCAATTTCAATATTACTGCTACCATATTTTTTAGTATTGTTGTTCAACTCTATCATTAGGTACCTCACACTATCTAGGGTATTGACAGCACCTTTGAGAACTTCCATTTCATACCCTTCTACATCGATCTTTATGAGGTCAACATCGTTTAACTGTAGACTGTCAATGGTGATCATGGGAATGGTCCCCTCGCCTAAAATCCTTTTACTTTGCGTAAAATCATCCTCTGACAATGAAATTAATTTCTCTTCGGCCCCTATTGCAAGTTGCTGTGTTTCAATGTCGTCACTTACATTTTTCACTAGGCATTCGTAATGCAGGGCGTCTGGCTCAAATGCAACGACCCTACCACAAAACTTATTCATAGCCATACACCAAGTGCCCACCCATGCACCAATATCTAGTATGTGATTAAATTTTTTATTTTTTGCAGTACAATAATCTATAAATTTCAGCAAACATTTATTCTGTGTAAATGGTTTGCCTGCCTTCCATTCATCAAAGTGCAAATCATTTTTTGGTACCCAAAAGTTGTTTACTTTTTCAATTTTCATAGTAGACCTTTGTCCATTAATGTTTCTATTGCTATGCCATTCTCAAACTCTTCTGGCGTAAACTGTTGGTAGGCCAGTGAATATAACCATTCTTCTGCTCCTACAAAGAACGGATTTTCTATATCTGCTAATTCATGGAAACCTACATCTCTGGCAAAACTTTTTTCATCACAGTACACAGGCACACCCATACACTGCGCCTCCACCGCCGCTATAGAACAACTAGTGACCAAACACCAAGCGTCTTTCAAATCTTCCGACAGAGGAACTTTTGCTTCACTGGGGCCTGATGTTCCTCTTCCGCGTGGCTTTTCCCTGATCCTAATTGGTCTATCTGTATACCTTTTTATTTGTTCGGTTATTTCTCGTGTCCAATTAGGCCTATCCAGGTAATTGTGTATGCTGACACTACTAGGACACACTAAAATATGTTTGCCTTTGAAGTCGGGTGCTTTAATTTTCAAACCAAATTTCTCAAATCTATCTGACTTACACCCTTTGATATATTCTACGTGTATGTTNTTTTTGCAAATACGCCAGTAGTGATTGTCTGGCTTAAGGTTGTTGTTATCAAATCTTCCAAAGTATGGTGTATCCGTGAACCAATACTTGTGATTGCGTGCCTCTAACTTCTTGATCATTTCCATGTTGTTGTTTACAAATCCCCAGTACATACTATTACTGACAGGGTCCGTCTCGACTGAATTGTCAAGTCTTGTTATCTGCTCGGGCCAAGACTTTGCTACACCGTCAAAAACTTCCCACGCTTTGCTTTTTGGATTATTGAATGGTGCGTAAATTGTTAGCATCTATAAATCTTTTTAATTGAGTAGCCCAGTCTTTGTGTCCTGCTGTTGACGGATGTGGATCGCCAGGTGCACAGTGTTGATTATTTTGCACCGTGTAGTCTAAATGGCTGGTGTCTGGTTTGAAGAATCTTTTTGTATCTATCTTGTCAAANATTAACTTTATATCAGGATTTTTTATGTCTGCNTCTGATAGTGTGTTGTACATGACATATGGATACTTCCTTAATTTAAAGAAATCCTGTAGATCGTGTATAGCAAGAAGAGATTCAATTTGAGTCGCCTGTTCTATGTCTAACCCTTTGGCAAAAAGATATTTAAAAAAAGATTCTGTGTTGCTGTCACGGTTTGGATCCCATGTCTTCCAGGTGGTCTCCATTGNNGGAAACTTACGTTTCTTAAAACCATCACCCGTGGGAAANTCAAACCTATCACCNCCACTGGATCCTATNACAAAAAAACATTCACTTGCCNGATCTGGAAACTTTTCACACCAAACCCTAGTCGTCCACATTAGGCGTTTGTTGCCACGTCCNCCGCCTGCCAGGTTCTCAGCAATTGGAAGATCCAACATGCTTGACAATTCCTTTCCACAGTGCGTGAGGACTCCACACTTGGGTCTGGTCGTCAAGAAAGAACAACCATTTATGAACATTTTTGTTGGCATGTGACTATAATTATATACTACTTATTCATGGTATGCAAACGGTAAAAAACATAAGTTCTCTGAAGTATTTCTTGGATCGTTGGGAGACGGTGGATCCAGAATACAATTACACTGTTCCCTATCATGATTCGATTGATCCAAAATTCTCAAGTTTACCAACCTTTGTAGCGGAGTTCCATAATTGCAAAGTGCATACTTGTCCTTTGTTGCTAACAAGAGAAAATAAATTAATCACAAACCATGTTTGGACACTCACACACAAGAGCAGACACAAGCCACACAAGAGTCACAACCTCTGGTCCAAATGGGACAACACAGTAGATTTACAAATACCACCGGTAACAGAATTTTTCCATGAGAAAGACACATACGTGTGGTTGCCTGTAGACGAAGACAGCAAAGGCAACCCATGGCACATCTGGATTGATGTAATATCTAAATTTAGACTGCTTGAAAAAAGATGGTCTACCAACTTCGCTAGGTATTGCTTTGTGTTGGCAAATCATAGTCCTTACTTTGAAAAAGTTTGCAAGGAACTTTTTCCTGATGTAAAGATAGTTGTTATGCCAAAAGGCGACACATGGCATTTCAAACATCTCATCGTGCCAAGCATGAGTAACGTAAGGGATGGGGTAATCGTGCCACCACTGGCACCTTGGCTGAGACATTTCAAAGGGGCAAATAACCTTAAAGGGATAAAACCTCACAGAAAAATAGTTGTTTTACGACCTGGAGCGAAAACTAGAAGAATGTTGAATTCAGATGAATTGTTGCTGAAACTTAAAGGATGGGACACAGTCACTCTTGAAAATTTAAGCATTAAAGATCAAATGAAAACATTTGCAGAGGCATCTCACGTGCTGGCGGCCCACGGCGCAGGTATGGTTAATTTGTTATGGTGCCAACCTGGAACAAAGGTCATAGAGATCCAAGACAGGAACATGATACACAAAAAAGTATATCCATTGCTGTCGCATAACCTTAACCTAGATCATAAGTTATATCTAGCAGACGTGGTTCCTATACAGAGAGAGAATAATTCAAAACCAACAGGAATAAAAAGGTTTAGCGATATGATTAACTTTAAAATTAATATTCCTGAAATTATGGAGCACTTAGAATAATGTTGTCTGTCTTACGAAAGAGCCCTATCTTAATAAAAGAACCTTATCCTCATTTTATCATAGAAGATTGCTTGCCAGACGACATATATGAGCAACTTGAAAAGGAATGGCCAACTGAACAACTACTTGCAACAGAACCATTCGACGACGGTATATGTTACAGGCTGAAGTCTGATGAAATGTTAAAGCAGGGGGTTGTAACTGATCTCTGGAAAGAGTTTGCAGAGTACCACACTTCCCCGGCATTTTACAAAGAAGTAAAAAATATTTTTGGCGATCTAATGCCTACTGTCAAGGACATAGAGCATACATTAAGTCCACGTGGTTGGGATAAGGGTGGAGACCACATAGGATCAGACTGTCAGACAGTGATGCACAAACCTGTAGATTTCAGTTCGAGGACACCACACATA